>NZ_JBEUTW010000363.1:0-5138 GCF_040492675.1 Bacillus sp. AP50 | reverse complement strand
GTATAACGTAGCATAGAGTTTTTTAACATTTTCCGAAAAGACGATATACCTGTTAAAAGAATTGCAAATCCATTTATACCTAGTACGATAAAGAATATAATAATAATTATATCTTGCCTACCTGAAATTCTAACTCCTGAAACTCCTTTCATATTAAATAAAAGAATGAATGAAACTGTAATAAAACCAAAGTAAATAATGGCTATCTTTCTCTTATTACAATTATACAGATAACGAAAAAGCTGACTCATTTCTCATAGGCCTCCTTAAACAGCTCATGTACTGCTTTACCCTTTTGAAATCGTAGTTCTTCCACATTTTCATGCAATATTATTTCTCCATCTTTCAAAAAGATTACTTCATCGAATATATTTTCGATTTCTCTTATTAAATGAGTCGATATAAGTAGCGTACAATCTTCACGATAAAATTTAAGTATTAGCTCAAGTACATGTTCTCTAGAAACAAGATCAATCCCGCCCAACGGCTCATCCAGTACGTATAGCTTCACTTTTCGAGAAAACGTTAAAATAATCTGCAGCTTCTCAACCATACCTTTTGACAATGCTGTAATTTTTTCTTCTAACGGTATTTTAAATTCTGCAATCGTATCTACCGCTTTTTGAATATCGAAGTCTTTATAAAAATCTCGGTAAAAAAATAAAGCATCTTTTACAGTCATCCAATCATCAAAGACTGGCTTATCGGACATAAATGAAACGATTTCTTTCGTCTGTAATCCTACCTTTTTACCGTCTATTGTAATACTACCTTCAGAAGGGTGTTGCAAGCCTGCAATCATTTTCAATAACGTCGTTTTCCCGCTCCCGTTATCTCCAACAAGCCCAACGATTTTCCCTTCCGTAATCTCTATGTTTAATTCACGGATCACTGCTTTTAATCCGTATCTCTTCCATAAGTTTTCTATTTTCAATAGCTCTGTCATTGGCTCTCCTCCCTCTTATCATGTAATGAAGAACGAAGAATTGTAAGAATTTCTTCTTCTGAAAAACCTAAATTGTCCATTCCATCTATAAAAGAATGAAGTAATTCTTTCGCCATCTCTTTTCGCAGCTCCATAATTTTCTCCCCTTCATTCGTTACATACCGTCCCATTCCTCTACGTGTTACAACAACTCCATCCCGTTCTAGCTCTTGAAATGTACGCTGAATCGTATTTGGATTAACTTGTAATTCACTCGCTAATTCACGGACAGAGGGAATTTTATCACCAGGCAATAAATGTCCTGTTACGATTTCTTTTTTTATGTATTCCATTACCTGAATGTAAATTGGTGTATTTGGAGAAAACTCTATTTTCATTTCTTCCCTCCTTTTGTATCGGTGTACTAGTTAAATAATACACTGATACAAAAGGTTTGTAAATACCCATTTAATTACAAAAAAGTTCTATCCGTTAACCGAATAGAACTTCCCAAATATAAATCGCTATACAAAAATAATAGTGTTATGTAAACAAAATTATAAAGAAAAGCTGTCTTAAGACAGCTTTTCTTTATAATCCTATATTAAAAGTTAAACACGAAGTCATCGTCAGCTAACTTTTCAACGTTCGTTGCTTTTACGTAACCATTTCCTTTTACAGAGAAGAAATCATGGTTTTTCGTATCTGTACGTAAACCATTTAAAACGATTGGGTTAATTTCTTCTTCTTCAAACTTCGGCTCAAGTCCTAAGTTCATAAGCCCTTTATTCGCATTGTAACGAACGAAACGATTTACATCTTCTACAAGACCGATAGAAGTGTAAATTTCTTCTGTATAGGCCATTTCAATTTCATATAGTTCCATTAATAACTCTTGTGTTTCTTTTTGCACTTCTTGTTGCTCTTCTGCAGAAAGTTCTGCGAAGATTTGTTGTGCTAAAATACCGACGAATACGCCGTGAATTGACTCATCACGAATTATCAAGTTGATAATCTCACCACTTGCTGTTAGTTTTCCTTGACCAGCTAAGTAAAGCGGATAGAAGAATCCACTATAAAATAAATAACTTTCTAAGAACACACTTGCTACCATTGCCATGTATAACTCTTTTTTCGTTACTTCAGGCTTTAGCAAACGACGATAGTAACCAGTAATAATACCGGCCTTTTTCTCAAGTAATGGATGAGTATCTACCCATTCAAAAATATCATCAATTTCTTCTTCAGTAGCTAACGTTGTAAAGATATGACTGTAACTCTTCGCATGTACTTCTTCCATAGCACCCATGAAAGCTAATACACTTTTCGCTTGTAAATTTTCAAGATGAACAAGTACAAGAGGCATACCTTCGCCGCCTTGTTTCGTATCTAAAAGTGTTAAACCACCTAATACACGCTTATAAACAATCTGCTCTTCTTTTGATAATTGTGCCCAAGTATTTTTGTCAGAAGATACCGCGATTTCCTCTTCTGTCCAAAACTGAGCGATATTTTGCTTCCAAAACATTAAACTAAAATCATCTTCTTTTTTGTTCCAGTTTACCGCACGCATTAAATCGCCCCTTCTCTAAATATGATAACTAAGCATGAGCAGGGTTCAGAAAACCCTGCTCATCATGTCTCACTTTTTATATTAAACGGTACAAGCCACACACTCTTCCACGCTTAATTTACGTGTTCTCGTATAATACAGACTCTTTAAGCCTTTTTTATGTGCATAGATGTAGTAACGTGCTAATTCACGTGTTGAAATATCACTATTAACGTAAAGAATTGTACTAATTCCTTGGTCAATATGTTCTTGAATTTCTGCGATTAAATCAATTAATTTAAACTGATTCATATCGTAAGAAGATTTATAGTACCAGAACGTATCTTTTGATAAATACGGCATTGGATAATATGTTGTCGCATTCGCATATGTTCTTGATTCGATTTGACTTACGATCGGCATTACGCTTGAAGTTGCATTTTGAACGTAACTGATTGATTGTGTTGGAGCAATGGCAAGACGATATGAGTTGTATAAACCATTCTTCTGCACTTGCTCTTTTAAACTTGTCCAATCTTCTTTTGTCGGAATATGAATTCCTTCAAATAGTTGCTGAACTTTTTCAGTTACAGGACTGTAATCTGTCGTTTCATACTTTTCGAAGTATGTGCCATTCGCATAATCAGATTTATCGAAGTCTTTAAATGTCTCGCCTTTTTCTGTAGCGATTTCCATACTTTTCTCAATAGAATAGTAATTTAACATCATAAAGAATGTACGAGCGAATTCTTTCGCTTCTGCACTTTCATAAGCGATTTTATTTTTTGCTAAATATCCGTGTAAGTTCATTGCTCCAAGTCCAACTGAATGAAGCTCGTCATTTGCTTTTTTCACAGTTGGTGCATTCGGAATAATCGTCATATCAGAAACAGCTGTTAAAGCTTCCATTCCCGCATGAACTGCTTCACGAATTTCTTTATTTTCCATTACGTTTACGATATTTAACGATCCTAAGTTACAGTTAATATCACGACGGATAATGTCATCTGTACCGTAATCATTTATTTCTGAAGTTTCTTGAAGCTGGAAGATTTCTGTACATAAGTTCGACATCTTCACAGTTCCAATATCCTTCAATGGATGTTGATTATTTGCATTTGATTTAAACATTAAGTATGGGTAACCAGACTCAAGCTGAATCATAGCGATTTTAATAAGCATATCACGTGCACTAATATCTAGTGGCTTCTTCTTCACTTTCGGATTGCTCATTAATTCATCGTACATTTCATCAATGTCAATATCATCTAAATGCTTGCCATATTCTTTATAAACCGTATAAGGCGCGAAAACATGGAAAGGTTCGTTTTTCTCAGCAAGCTCAAAGAACTTACTTGGAACGATAATTCCGATTGATAGAGACTGAATACGGCTCTTCTCATCGGCATTTATTTTTTTTGTATCAAGGAATTCAATAATATCCCAATGGAAAATGTTTAAATATACTGCACCGGCACCTTTTCGTTGGCCAAGCTGATTCGCATATGAAAACGAATCTTCAAGCAATTTCATAACAGGTACTACGCCACTTGCAGCGTTGTCGATACCTTTAATTTGCTCACCACGTGCGCGTAGCTTAGATAAGTTTAAAGCTACTCCCCCGCCGATTTTTGATAATTGCATCGCAGTATTAATGTTAAAGCCAATTGAATTTAAGCTATCATCCATCTCTAACAAGAAACAAGACACCATTTCTCCTCTTCTGCTTCTTCCCGCATTTAAAAAGGTTGGTGTCGCTGGTTGGTAGTTTTGTTTTACAATCATGCTTGCGAATTGTCTTGCTTTCGAAACATCACCGCGTCCTAAGTATAATGAAACAATTGCTACACGATCTTCATAGCTTTCTAAGTATTGTTTTTGATCATTCGTTTTTAACGCATAATCTTTGTAGAACTTAGATGCTGCCATATAAGATTGGAACTCGAAGTTTTCACCATAAGCGATGTTATATACTTCCTCTACTTCCTCCAAGCTATACTCGTCCAGAACGTTGTAATAGTAATCATGTTCTTTCATATACTCCATTCGCTCTGCCACGCTATTAAAAGGAACGGTATTCTCTCTAGCTTCTTCCATAAAGACTTCTAATGCCTCTTTATCTTTATGAAGCTGATAAAAACCGTCCTGCATTTGCGTGATTTCATTATTCAGTTCAATGTGTCGCAATCTCCCGCACCCTTTCCTTAAAATATTCTACATCGTTATTTGTTCCAGATAACTCAAATTTTGATACAATAGGCACTTCATATTTAGTAGAAATCTTGTCAGCACTTGCACCGAACATGTCTCCCCAGTTACGATTGCCGCTTGCAGATACGCCTTTTAATTTTTCATTATTGCGCTCTAAAAAGTCTAAAACACGTTCTGGTACATTTCCAAAACCTGTTGTATACGTAATAAGAATAAAGTCTTCATCTATTACTAGATCTTCATCAATTTGAACGGCCGGCATATTTAATTTGTGAATGAAACGCTTCACGTTTCCTGTCATAGAATCATATGCAACTAACATTTCCGACCCTCCCTCTCAAATCTATATTCTCTATATGTTGTTCTTGATTTCTCTATATATTGTATTACGTTTCAAAATAAGACACAAGATATATGTATAAATTCTTTCTTTTTTTAACTTTTACTTTT
>NZ_JBEUTW010000362.1:0-3647 GCF_040492675.1 Bacillus sp. AP50 | reverse complement strand
GTTCAAAACTTCGTGCTTCTGGAAACATTTCTTCAATTAAAATAAGTACCTTCTGAGCAATTCCTTTCCCTTGATAGATTGGATGAATAAACATTGGACTAATCCAAAATTTATAAGGTAGTTCTTTTGCGGATATACATATCGCTCCAACAAGTTTCGAATCTATTATCACCTTATAAAAATTACTGCTGGGATTATTTATTCTAAAAATAGTTTTTTCAATAGTTTCATTTGCTGGATTTGTTTCATAGTCTTTATATTTATGTAATAAAGAGCTAAATGAGTCTATTTGCATTTGAAATATAACTTCTGCATCAGTTTCTGTCACCTTTTCTAATATAATCTCCATGTTACCAATTTAGACGCTTTCTTAAAGAAGTAATATGAGCGGTATGGTGACGACCATGCCATGCATATAGTCCTATTGCAACAGCAAGTTTTGTTTCACCAGTTTCAGGATGGTTAAATGTCTTTTCTAAATCTTCAATTTCTAGAGAATATAAAAGATTAACCCATCTTTTATGTAATGAATCTAGCATTACTAGTGAAACATCTACCGGTAATTTTGAATCAGGTAACTCTGCCCACTTCTCTTCTTTATACGGCTTAATAGTTGGATTCTTTTCTGTCAGTGCTAATTTAAAGCGTATGTAGCTATTCATATGGCTATCAACGACGTGATGAACTACTTGACGTACAGTCCAACCTCCAACGCGATATGGTGTATCTAACTGCTTCTGATCTAAATCTTTAATTGCCTTTGTTAGTTCATTAGGTAAATCTTCAATTTCTTGAATCCATGTATCAATCATTTCTTCAGTTATAGGACGTTTGTATGTAAATTGGCCAATTGGATAACGTAAATCATTCATGAATAAGTCCTCCTTATTATAAGTGCGAAGTATTTCTCCAAATATAGTGTACAAACTTCACATGTTCTCCATTTAATTCTACAGATGTTATATCTGATTCGTTTTGATAAGAAGAAAATCCGCTTTTTTCTAGTACAATTTGTGATGCGAGATTATTAGTCGTTGTTTTAGCATGAACTTCAGTAATTTCATTATTTTTCGCTACATCTAAAATTAATTTTACGGCTGCTGTTGCAACTCCTTTTTTAGTGAATTTTTCTCCGACACGATACCCGAGCGAACTAATTCGAGTTTCCGTATCTATATCTACTAAATTGATTCGCCCTACAATTTCTTTTTCTTCATTACGAATTAAATAAAAATAAGAATCTCCATCTGCCTGTTCTATTAATAAATCGTCTAGTAGTTTTTGGAAATATTCAAATTCAAAATATTTCGAGCCACGATTTGGTACCATTGTTTCAAAAAAAGATTTATTTGTAAGTTCAAACGTAAATAAATCCTTAGCATCTTGTTTCTTTAGTTGCTCTATGTATATTTCCATCCCGTATTCTCCTTCTTGATTTACTAACTGTTATACATTCTTTTTTAATCAATTATATTCCTGCTATTTCTTTCGATTAAGTAATACAGATAGTAGCACTTTCGGATGAAAGAGATGAAATGGACTACGAATTAAATTCATCACTCGTACTAACCGAATATAAACATCAGAATTACTTGCGGATAGTCGATATATTTGCTTCGTATACCATAGTTGAAATTTTTGTTTTGTAGTTAATTCTCTCTTTAGTTGCGGGTGACGTGATATTTCTGTTGTTGTCATATCCCAAGGGGTTTCTATTATAGTAGCTGCCTTTTTATAAAATTGCTGTGTAAATGTTTTATCAAGTTGTTTTCTATCTTGCAAAAGTAATTGCAATTGGTGAGCCTCCATAGCAGCAACTGATACGCCTTGGCCGAAAACGGGATCAAAACGACATTGCGCATCTCCAATAACTAATAATCCTTCTGGTACATTATTCACTAAATCAAATCGCCGGCGTACTTGATAAGGAATTTTGTATGTCTTTATATCAGTAATTCCCTCAGCCTTATTTAAGAAGTCTGTAACATTAGAAATTGATAGATTTTCAGCAAAATCATAAAACTCATCATCTGTTTGTGGTGCTTTCTCATTTGCGTATCCACTAAAAGTAACAAAATAACGATTATCTTCTATCGTTTGAATAAGAACGCCATAAGGGTTATCAGGGAAACTAGGAGACATTAGCATATTACAACAGTCTAACTCCTCATTTTCTTTAAGTTTGAACATTTTCGTTGCGTAAAATAAATCAATACGAACTTTCTCTTCTTGTACTTTAATTTCGTATTCTCGTAGCCACTCTATACTTTTTGAGCCAAATCCACTCGCATCAACTACAAGATCCGCATGAACTTCTTCTTGTGTGTTTGTCTCTAAATATTTAACTTTTACTCCACACACTTTGTTAAGCTTTGCATCTACCAATAACCCTTTAACCAATGTTTCATATTTAATAGTAATATTTGAAATTTGATGTATTCGTTTTTGAATATGCCATTCTAGCAAAGGACGACTTTGTTGAATCATATGTACTTCCCCTATGAACGGTTGTTTCCATAGACCGAATTGATGCCATTTCAAATCACGCGTAAAGTTGTTTATAATACTACCCGCTTCTATTAATTCGTTCGTAATATTAGGAAACAATTCTTCAATTGTGTTTTCTCCACCTTTTAATAACACGTGAGGATGATTACTTTGTGGAACTCTTTTTCTCGAAGACTTTCCATCCCATCTTTCACCAGCTTCTATAATGATTACTTCTTTAAAAGAAGTTGATAATGCTTTTGCTGCAAACTTTCCTGCCATACTTCCACCAATAACGATAGCCTTATTAAACATATTTTCCCCCTTAATAAAAAGAGATCCTGGCCTTGTATGAATGAAACAGGATCTTAAACTAATTAACTTCTTTATCATTATACTTAAAATACATCAGTAAATTGCAACATTAAAATTAAAATACCTAATCCCCATACGTAATACGCGAATACTTTTAAGGAGTGACGTTTTAAATATTGAATCATCCATGAAACGGCTATGTATCCAAAAAACGCTGCTGATAACGTTCCGACAATTAAAGATGTACTAGAAATAGATTCTGCTTTCCCTTGAAAAACGTCTACAAATTGCAAAATGATAGCTCCAACGATGGCTGGTGTCGATAGTAAAAAAGAAAAGTAAGCAGCAGTTTCACGGTCTAATTTTCTCCATAATGCAGCGACAATTGTCATTCCAGAACGGGAAATGGCTGGAAAAATAGCAGCAGCTTGAAATGAACCGATAATTAATGCGTCTTTATATGTTATGTCATCCATTTTTTTACGACCATTCTTTTGTTTATCTGCCATGTAGAGAAAGAATCCGGTCACTAAAAACTCCCAACCGATCGTGATTCCTGTTTTTGAAATATCTTCAAAGAAGTCTTTAAACAATAAACCAATTACAACTGCGGGTATTGTCCCAACGATAAGTAATAACATGAGCTTTGAAAATGGGTTTTTAATTAAATATATAAATTCTTTTTTGTAATAAATAAAAACCGCAAGTAAAGTCCCAATATGCAGCATCGTATCTAAAAATAAGCCAGCCTCATCTAATCGGAACAAATGCCTTCCTAAATAAAGATGTCCGGTACTACTGATTGGTAAAAATTCTGTTAAACCTTGAATTATACCTAGTATGAA
>NZ_JBEUTW010000361.1:0-1960 GCF_040492675.1 Bacillus sp. AP50 | reverse complement strand
TATAGGAAGTGGTTCTAAATCAGATGGTTCGTGTTGGCAAAAAGATTTGTAGTTTGCTAATATTTCATTAATTAGAACTTCTACTGACCAGCCATCAACTACAATATGATGAATAGATACTACCAAAATATGTTCTCTTTCTTTACATTTTAACAATTTAACTCGCATTAATTTTTCAGACTCTAAACAGAATGGAGTATTTATCTCGTTCTCTATATGCTCTTTTATGACTTGTCCCTTTTCTTCTGGTGGTAGGTTAGATAGATCAAAAGTTGGTAGCTCAATAATGAATGTATCTATCCATTGCCGAACTTCATTGTCGATCAAACAAAATCTTACTCTTAACGCTTCATGTCTCTCAATAACTGCTTGTATACTTTTTTGTAAAATATCTACAGATAACTTCCCATCAAATTTTAAAGTAACAGATGTTGTATAAACCGGGCTATTAGGATTGGTTTTATAGACAAACCATTGGCTTTTCTGAGACGGGCTAAGTGGATAAAATTTCTCCTTACTTAATTGAGGTACCGGATGCACTTCTTGTAATGCTTCAACTTTTCTCTTTTGATTCACAAACATTGATAAAGATTCTAACGTCGGATGCTGAAAAATATCACTAATACCAATTATAATTCCATGTTCTTTATTCAAGGCCGTAACCAATTGAAATGCTTTTAATGAATCCCCACCTTTTTGAAAGAAATGATCCTCTAAACCAATTTCATTAGTGTTTAATACTTTTTCCCAAACTTTTTTTAGTTTAAACAACATTCCATCGCTATGATTTTCTAACGCATCATCAATCTTATTGATTGCATTAACTTTCTGTTTAAATTGAATAAAAAAATTATCAATAGACTGTTTTTTTAAAAATTCCTTCAATTCAATATACATTTTTGCACGTGGAACATCTTCTTTCGAAAGGTAATCGATGGTTATTAATTCATTACAATATGAATCATCTGTGAATTTCAAAGCATATTCAGAAATTTCATTTAAGATACTGTCAAATTTCCCCTTTTGAAAATCATCTATCATTCCTAAACGCTGGACTTTCCCTGTCACTGTTTTCCGAAATTCACCTTTCTGTATAGGAATAACATGAGTAGGATGTATTCCTAGGTAGCGTGTGATATGTTTTTTAATGTCTTCAATTACGTAACAACTAAACTCTAGCTCAAAATGCATTGGTGTAAAGAAGACTATTAACTGATCATTCTCTTCTATATGATTTTGCACTCCACCTACCGCTAAATATGTTGGCTCAATCCCATATACTTCTTCAAGGATAGACTCCACCTCATAATTATAATAATTTTTAGCGTTAATAATCAGAATGTCTTTTTCACGACCAGTTAATGTTAATCTCCCTTGATATAAAAAACCCATGTCACCAGTTTTAAACCACCCATCAGATGTAAAAGTTTTTAAATTTTCCTCTAAATTAGAGTAATACCCATCTATAATCATGGGTCCTTTTAATTGTATTCTACCGATTTTTTTCTCATTAACTAATTGATCATTTTTATCAACAATACGAATTTGTAAACCCGGAAGACTTCTTCCTAAGTTTGTCAAGCACTTCACACCTGGATAATTTAAATTTTTATGTTCTATTGTACCTAATGACGAATCCACTTCTACATAATCCCATATCCACTGACTATCTCCAAAAGTAATAGAGCCGCAAGCTTCAGTCATTCCATATTGAGGACAGAAACAATCAATTTTCAGATCATATTTATCCATTAAACTAAAAAATGCTTGAATTTTTTCATATATAATAGACTGTCCACCACTAAAAATATATCTAACACACGAAAAATCCCAATTTTTATCCTCAAAATCTTGAGAACATTCATTCAATAAAGTGAATGCAAACGGAGGAGCCCATGTAATACTTACTCTACATTTATCTATCCACTCAAGCCAGTTAGAAGGCTGTCTCTTATACACA
>NZ_JBEUTW010000360.1:0-15962 GCF_040492675.1 Bacillus sp. AP50 | reverse complement strand
CTTCATTATCTCACAATTAATTTTTTTGAAATAAATCAAAAAATTTTTCTTTACTTTAAATTCTATAATTCATATAATCTTCTATGGAATTACATTTTTTTCTAAATAGCTCCTCATTTCTAAGTACTCAAAAAGGTAATTACAAATTATTACACCCTTATGTTTAACCAAGTAAAATAAAAATCCAGTTTTTCACAAGGAGAAGTGACTGCATGCAAGATATTTTAAAATTATTTCCGAGCGTTGACGGAAATGAAGAAAAACAACAACTTTTATTAGAATCTATGCAGAAAATAATTAAAAATCTTGACCGATTAAAAAATGAAGAGCGAGCTACTTTAGGTAAATGTGAGGAAAAATCAGAAGGATACTACAATGGCTTAATTCACCAAAGTCATATTCCACTAGCTGGCATCACTATGTCTGAGGTTATAGAAGAGCTAAACCAATTTATGAATGGCCATCCTTATCCAAATAAATACTACTTATCGAACGCCGTACCACTACCAAGTATTCCGTCATTATTGGGTCAACTAACCATGGCTCTTTTAAATGGTAATGGTGTTTGGGATGTCTATGGCCCAGGGGCAGCAGAAGCAGAAGTAAAAGTTGTATCCATGCTTTCAAAACTGATAGGTTATAATCCACATAATAGCGGCGGCTATACAACATGGGGTGGACAAGGTTGTGTATTTTCGAGCTTACGTTTAGCAATTTCTAAACAATTCCCATTAGCAAAAGAACATGGTGCTCCACAAAATGTATATTGCTTTGCTTCTGAAAATGCACACTATAGTTTATTAAAGTCAGCTGAAGCAACTGGCATTGGGTCAAATCACTTAATAAAAGTGAAAACTGATCCTTATACAAGTTCTATGGATATAGAAGACTTAGAGGCTAAAATGATACAAGTTATTGAAAATGGCGGTATCCCCCTTTATATTCTAGCTACTATGGGGTCAACAGATACATTTACCATTGATGATATAAAAAAAATTAAAGAAAGCGCTGAAGCAATACAGAAAACATATAAATTAAAACCTATTTATATCCATGCTGATTCTGCAATGGGCGGATTCTATGGTTTCTTTAATAATTATGATTTTGAAGAAAATCCACTCTCATTTGAACCTAATGTAAAAAATGCCTTACAATACGTACAAGATAAAATGCAATTTATGTCTCTTGCAGATAGTGTATGTTTTGATTTTCATAAATTAGGACAAACACCTTACGCTTCAAGCATTTTAATCGTAAAAAATCATACTGATTTACAACTGATGGACATTGAACAAGATGATACACCTTATCTTGGTAATAGATCATATGGGAGTTATCATACAGGCTATACCTTAGAATGTTCACGAGCTGGTAGCGCTATTCCCATGTATATCAATCTATTAGCCTTTGGAATTGAAGGATATCAAAAATTATTAGCAAATTATATTCGTGTAAATCTATTATTTAGAGAGAAGTTACGCAAGGCGCTACCTCAAGTCGCAATCACAAATGATTTTACATATGGACCAATTACAACTTTCCGTTTCTATATGAATGGAGATGGCCAAGAAAATTGGGAAAAAGAACGAATAGGCCTTGCAACAAAAGAAGAGATTGAGGATACAAACCGATTAAATATTGAACTATTTAATTACCTAGGGGAAAATCGCGATCAAGTATTTTTTGGTGATACAACTCGTTCTTGTGTAGTAGATGTAATAAACAGTTATGATAGAAATCCGATTTCTACATTGAAGTTCTTTTCAATCTCTCCATATACAACTGTTGAATGTATAGATGAGATCGTAGAATTTCTTTATAAACATATTTCGATTGCTACTAAACAGATTCATTCATATGTTTCATAACCATATTTGTTAGCGCTTTAATAGTTAAACTTAACTAGATGAAATAAAATTTTTAATCCTTTTAATTACTATTCACTATATCAGGAAAGAGGAAAAACATATGAATATAGAACTACTTGATACACACCACGTGAAAGATGCAGCACATTTACTTGCACATTCTTTTGTGAATAATGAACCTCTTGTAAGCAGTTTACAAATTCCTTTTGCTCCTTTTCACAAAATGTGCGAAGAAATGATGAAACAAGCTGTATCTCAAGCTATGTCATTTGTAGCAATAGAAAATTTTCAAATTGTTGGAGTTCTTTTAACCAAAAAAGTAACCCAGCCACTAATAGATACAGAGAAAGCGATTGAACTATGTCCGCAAATGGAACCTATTTTTCACCTTTTAGATACATTAGAGACAGAATCTATTGAGTTTTCTCATTTAGATAAAGAAAAATTGGTCTATCTAGATATGGGCGCTTGTCATCCAGATTGGATGGGAAGTGGTATAGTCACTACCCTGCTTTCACATGCCATTCAAGAAATAAGTAAAAGAGATTTTGATTTTATTGCTGCTTGTACAAATAAAATTTCTCAAAAAATCCTAAAAAAACTGTGTACGACCTATGAAATGAATGAAATAGTGTATAGTAATTTTCTTTATAAGGAAGCATACCCATTTGCTAATACAACAACTTCCTTAACAGCTCAATTACTATATATACCTCAATCTCAATTCGTCATCAAGGCCATATAAATTTGTGAAGAAGACTAGCTGTACTTTTGTGCAGCTACTTTTTTATATAGAGTAAATTAGTAATAGATATTCTTACATAAGTGCTACCTTTCACACTTTAAGTTCTTCGAATTCAATAGTCACTTTCTCAGCATGCCTTATTTCTCTGCTTAGCCTACCTAAATATCCCCTTCTATTTATTTCAACATGTTTCATCATGCTTTAATGTCATATGCTCCGTTTTTTCATCTATACAATTAACTTAGACACTTCTCCCTATTTAACGACTAATCTTTTACTTTTTAAGTAATGATTGATACACATCTTCCCACCCTTAAGTACTTGAAAATTCCCACCTAATAACCCCTTAACAATCCCTGTAATTCTTACAATTCTCTTTCATTTTATTTATCTATGCATTCATTCCCCATATCCTTTATCTACCTAATCTTCCCCAAAGAATCCAATGTAAAATTCATGATAAAAGAAAACAACCGTATCATATGTAGATTATTTAAGGAAAAAGAGTGAGAATTACTGGATTCCCCTTTCTTTTGACCTTTTTTAGAAGCTCTTTAAAGTCTAATTCTATTACATTCCTGCTTGGTAACATGTCTACTAAACATTAACAATTTGTATAGCTACATAAAGACTCTACTAATTCATTAAAGGAATCTCCTTCCCCCTATCGAATTATTGTAGAGGAAAGGAGAGGAATACATGGAAATTCTAGGATTAGATCCTCGCGCATTAGCGACCTTAGGTGCACTTGAATACACCAATCGTCGCAATAAATTAATCGAAGACTCGGAGAATAACATATACGAGTGTAAAGAAATAAAAGAAATACTTCAATCACTCCCTAAAGAGAAGCAGATTGAGGTTCTTGAGAATCAAGCTCACTTTGAAGCTGTGGCAAAGATGATTGAACAAAACAATTTAATTCTTTTAGAACAGATGAAAGCTCTACAACTAATTCAGAAATAATAAACTTATGATTGATTAATTCTACATATGCTTCCATAAATAATGTATCTTTATTTATACCATCAGCCTCTGTTTTTACAGAGGCTTTTGTTATGCGTTGATTCATATTTTGAATTTGAATGGTTTCTTTCACATGTACGAATAGATTTTCTAATAAACCTAATATAGACTCTAATTCTTGCTTTTTAATTCTCTCTATTACTACACTTATAAGCTCACAAAGTGCTTCTGCCCCTATTTATACCTTCTGAGTAGCACTGTTAAGTTAATAACCTTGTTTTGATGTAATAGGAAGCAAGCCCTTTAATCTCTATCTTTACTAGTTTCATTGCGCATGAACCTACTACCCTCATGAGGAGACCTGTGTAATATCTCATCCGTGTATTAAAATTATTATCCTGTAATGGGCGAACCATTACCCCAACGAAGGTTGAATCTATTTCAGATTGTACTTCCCATTCAAGGCACGTGGGGTATCTTTTTTTAAAAGGGTACTAATCTCTATCAATCTTTTATTAAAGAAAAGTGTATGTTCCACAATTGTTATGCTTTCCAGTCCTAAGAAACCTAGGCCGATGGTATATACGTTCAAAAACTGAAACTAAAACGGTTTCCCTGGAAATGCGTGTGTTACTCTCATTACTCCCTGACCGGTATTATAAACATAGAATGTCCAGTACTTATTTGGGTCCCTTAAATCATCGAACCAGCGGGCAGATGTAACTCCCGCGGGAACCCACTGATGAATAATGGTCGGCTCGTTTTCTCTCAGTCCACGATCAACCCAAGAACCTTCGCCAGGAGCTAATCCTGAAGGTGCTGGTCTTTGCCCTCCCTTGAAAAACAACTCAAGTATATTGAAATCTCCCTGTTGATTTCCCGGTTGCGCACTAAAACTAAGAGCGCCACCTCCCCGGACAACTAGTGGATAGCTTTGTCTAATGGAAGTTTCCTCCCCCACATATTGCCCAGGTTGTTGCGCATCTTGATAACCAGCTTGATAGCCGTCTTGATAACCAGCCTGGTATAAATCTGAATTAGGACCAGTTGTACGATTCGTTATACCATCGTCATAAGTATAAGGTGGATAATACGGGTTATACGGATAATACACAGACAATCACTCCTCAATTTAAATGTATTTTTCACGGTATTATATTTTGCTGTCTATGTGTTAGATGATTGTCTATACAAAATTGGGGGATTGCCTAACAAAAAACTATCTCCTATATCAGAGAATTGAACATAAACAAGATTTAACCCTATTTTATCTATGATGATTTTTTAAAGTACTCTATCCCTTTACTTAATTAAACTTAAACCGGTAACTCCCATAAGAATATTTCGTAATATACCTTTACTATCTATAATCAAATTATAGATAGTAAAGGTAATACATTATCTTTCACGATATAACACAAAGATAATAATTGTTTCGAAGTATTTTCATTAAATTCCATAATTACAAATGTTAAGAATATATAATTCCTCCTGTTTTAATTAGGTAATTTACGTGTTGACCATTTACGCTTAGCGTTTCTCTTTCCTTTTCAATTAAGATAATTGGGCATTTTAATTTATCCTAAGCATCGAATTTCCAACTTAAAATGTATACTAAAATAAACACTACATACAATCTTTCATTTCATAGAAAGATACAAAGTCACAGGAGCTATCCCACCCGCGCACACTTTCCGATAAAATTAACGATTATACTAATCAAACCGTGTGAAATGTCCTTCCCGCTCATTTCCCATGTAAATATGAAAAAAAGCACATGTTTAGGCTGCACGTGCTTTTATCATTCTATTTAAAATTGATATCGTGATTTTCCGTCTTGTCTTGCTGAAATTGTTTTTGTTGACGTCTAATTGTTGCTAGAAAAATTCTGCTTTTCCATAAATTTAATAACGCTCATTTCTTGTATATTTTTCATTACCACTCTTCAATAAACAACGACATCAAACTACTTACGAAAATTACTGTCTTATTTCTATCAGACGACAGTCACTGGCAATATGTAATCCATTGTAAAAATATCAAATCCATTCCCTCATACGATTTTCCCTATTATTATGTTTTAGCCTATACACAAATTAAATTGATGAATATATAGGTTAATGTATTAAATAAATTTACAAAAAGAAAGAGGTTAGATTTATGTATCAGAATCTATATCCATATAACTATTATAATAATCCAAATGAATTTCGTGCATTTGAGGTTGGACATTTTTATGACACGCAAAAAGATTTGAAAATAGAAATGACCCCTACTGGTCAAACACCTTTTCTATTTGTAATTCCTGCTGGAACACGTTTATTTGTACACAGAATTGACCATGAAGCAGGTCATGAGATGGTTACAGCAATATTCTCTTTTAAAGATAATGGGATGTGTACAATTAAATCTGTTAGAATGCCAACTGATATGCTTAACACCAGCGGAGCAAGGAGATTATAAATCTATAATACAACCACCAAGATAGGATAAGAAAAAAGAGTATTCATATCATGGTTTTTTTTGAACTACTCACCACTTAACGTCCTAACGGACTGTTTGAAGTGGGAGATTCCTGCGAACACCGATGTATCCACCAGTTATCTTAGCAAGCTCTACCCGCAGTCCCTACGGTGAGAACATAAGTATCTTGTACGCTGACTCACCACACTACCTAATTTAGCTTGGTTTTCGCAATTTTGAGAAGCGTGAGGCGATAGAACGTTGAAGATTTTACGGTTGCAACGTTTTTCTGCAACCAACCTCATATCTTCAGTTTTCGAAGAGCAATCAGTACAAGTAAATGATAGCAAATATGTTAGCTTATGCCAACCGACATTCATCTCCTACCTAAAATTGGTGTTTCACACCTTCACATTTTTGAGGAAGGAGTCTTCTGTCAGAAAACGATAAAAAAATTATTACTTTTACATTCACAGCAATAATTGTAATATAGACCATTCTCTATCTGAATTTACTCACTTACAAAAAGGGTTGGAACTTTTAGATACCCAACCTCTTTTTTAAATAACACTCGATATCCACCATTAGCGTTTTTGACTTCTCCAGACCTCAACAAATAATCACTACTCTTCAACTAACCAATAACCGATAGATTAAGTACATTTTTTCATCATAACTATCACCAGTTTAATATATATTTCTAAATCATCTACTTTTACATTTTTGTTTCAGATATTTTTTTAATGCTTTATTTAAACCAAAAAAGTACTCACGTATTAAGTGAGTACTTAAACAATATCCTTTTTTCTTTTTCTAATTGCTCTGTAAAGAGTAGCTTTTGATACATTTGATTTGTCATTTCTTCTATTTTTATTTTTTTTAGAAATGCTGCAACAAAATCTTTTAAACACTCAGGAATTAATACTTTTTAAAAATTCATTTTCTAATTCTACTATATTTTTTTTACGAGCTTTTATTTTTCTTACGGGCACCCCAACATATATATACCAATCATCTAAACTTTCCTTTACCATACTCATCGCGCCAACTGCCGTTCCTTCTCCTATTACTACATTTGGAAAGATAATAGAATGCGCACCAACAATGGCATGCTTTTTTAAAATAACTTTTCCAGCTTTCACATTTTTATATTGATGTGGAACAGTCGGTCCCATTAATGTATTTCCGCTAAAATCATCAATTGCTGCATATACAATTGTACTTGATGAAATATTTGCAAAATCATGCATTTCAATCCCCATTTCTCCTCCAAATAACGCTGTATATGCCGCTATATGCGAATAACTTCCAATTGTAATTTTGCCACTTAAAATGCAAAAGTCATCGATTCTTACATTATTTCCAACAGATATAGCACCTGGATTATATATGCTGGTTTTTTTACTTATTAATACATTTTCCCCGACAGATAGAAAGCCAATTTCGCTCAACTCTTCTTGACTATAAAAACTATTCATCTGTGGAAACCCCCTTCTGCATTAAACACATTATAATTTTCTCTACGATTTCTTTTGTCATTCCTTCCCATAAAGGTAGACTAATTATTCGTTTTTCTATTTTATTTGTATTTGTTAAATCTGTAGACTTATATTTTTTAAAGAAATCTTGTTGATGACAAGATGGTGAAAAATATGATCTAGCTTCTATCCTTTGCTTTTTCAACTTTTCTATTATCTGCATATTGTTAATTTTTTCTGAACCGAGAATAGGCATAAATTGATGAATAACTGCTTTTGTCTTTTGAACTTGCCAACCTTTTTTTATTAATCCCGTACTTTGTAATAACTGTTTATACCATTCAGAGATACGAGTTCGTTCTTGCATTTTTTGATTCCATTTATTTATCGTTGTAATCCCAATAGCTGCTGCATATTCAGTCATTTTACAGTTAAACCCCATCATCGTACATTCACGATTATGATCAAATCCAAAATTCCCCATTCTTTTAATTTGATTTATTTCTTCCTCATTATGACTATATATCATACCACCTTCACCAATTCCGAAAGGCTTTGTTGCATGAAAGCTATATACAATCATACCACTAAAATTCTGACCGTAATGTACACCCTCATACATTAATCCAAACCCTGGTGCCGCATCTACAACAACCGGAACACCCTTTTTCTCTAATTCTTCATAGTCTTTCAAGTCCATCCATGATCCGAATGTTGCATATGGAACAACAACTGCAACCTCTTCTTTTAATTCATCAATCTTATCCAAAAGTACCGTTTTATCCATACACCAATCATCCAATGAAATATCAATAAAATAAGGCTCCAAGCCACACCAAATAGCTGCCAATGGAGTAGCAGGGAATGTAAAACTAGGCATAAGAGCATACTTTCCTTCTTTTCTTTTCTTACATTGAATTGCCGCCATTAACCCTAGCGTTGCATTTGCTACTGTTGTAACTGCTCCCCTGTTCTGAAAAAATTCCGACATAATTTTTTCTTCAAAACGTTGATTTATAGGTCCATAATTTGTATATATGTGGGATATATCAATTCGCTCTAATTCATCTAAGTACTCGTTTGCAGGTACAATTGACGCACGTAAAAAAGGAATATTCTCCATATGCATCTATTCCTTTCTATCATTTTCGGACAATATAGAGCATATCCGTTTCAGATAATCCGAATTTCCTAGCAATTTCTATTCCTTGTTTCTCAGCTATGTTATACAATTCTACCTTAAAGCCCGCATCTGTTAATCGTTGAATAAATCCCGATCGATTATAAATCCTAACATGATCTTCTTGACCAAAGGCTAATTTTCTCAATAATGGTGTTACAATAGATTTATCCTCTATAATAAAATCTACATTCATTACGATTGGCACTTGAATAATTCCCCATCCATTTGGCTTTAGTACCCTATATAATTCTCGCATTGCTTTTTCATCGTCAGGCACGTGTTCTAATACATGACTACATAAAATAACATCAAAGGTATTATTTTCGTATGCAATTCTCGTAATATCAATTTCCTCCATTAAAGAATCCTTTGGTTCTAAATCCCCACATATATAAGTAATGTTTTTAAACTGGTTAAGCCATCCTCTTACCTTCACTTCAGGTGCAATATGAAGCATAGTATAATTCCTACTTAACAAATCCGTTTCTGTTTCAATGTACGCACGATACAACCTGTCACGATCCATCGAATAGCAAACTGGACAGATACCTGTATCTTTATTCCACATCTCAAATTCATATTTTAGAAAATCATAATGTGCTGGCCAAGGAGAAAAACTTTTAAATTCTTGATTGCAATATTGGCAATAACAAATATTTTTCTCAAATATATGCGTAACTAGTTTAATTAACCCGCTTTTTATCTTTTCATTATAAATTTGATCTAGTTCTCCACTTCTTACTGCATCCTTAAGTATAAATCCCGCATTCTCCAAACAATAAGATAAGCTCTCTTTATAATCTTGTTCAGAATTTAAAAACCCACTATTATGTGCATCTGTAATTAATTCAATCCATTCTTCAATTGTCATTAATATAAAGTACATTTGTTTTTGATTTTGTCCACTATGTTGTCTAAAGTAGCTAAGAGGTTCCTGTATATAAACTGCTTTTCCTTTCCTCATCATATCTAACCAAGTTGCAATGTCATTAATAGAAGAATATGCTTTCCCCTTAAAATAACCAAATTTCCCTCCAAAAAAATTACGATTAAACAAAACCGTTGTTGGTTCTCCAACTACGTTTTTTAAGTTTTTCAACATATAATTCCCTAGTATTTTCCCTTCAAAAATTGTAGTTTCTGTGGCAATTTTCATATTCAATGTTGAGGGGGGTAATACCTCTCCATTCTCATCAATCAGTTCACGGTACGACGTCACAAATGCAATGTTTTCTAATTCAAAAAAGTATTTCATCATTCTCTCAATCTTTTCAAGATGAAATAAATCATCATCTAATAAAAAATTTATATATTCACCAGTAGCAAGCTCTATACATTGATTAAAATTTTCAGCCACCAATGGATTTTCATTTTTAACATATGTTATACATTCATGTTCTTTTAAGTATGGCTGGATCATTGTTTTTACTTCATCATTTGTACTATCGTCAGAAATTATAATTTCAATATTTTCATAGGTTTGATTCAAAGCACTTTTGAGGGCTAATTCTAAGTAATGAGGTCTATTGTAGGCAGGAATTAGTATACTGACTTTTGGGAGGTGCGAGTTGATATTCATACGCTGTTTTTTCTTTTCAATATTTATTTTCTTTAGCTTGATTTGTTGATAGTAATCCAATGAATATAATATGGATGATGGAACAATTCTTCTTGCATAGTCTAGAAAATTTGTAATAGCTCTGTCTAACTCCTCTTCGGAGGATAAGAAACCATATTTTTCTCCAGCTATAATAATACTATGAGAAAAATCCTCTAACCCATCCATCATTTTATTAGATTCATTTAACTGCTGATTTGAATGTAATCGAAAGTAACTGAGTGTCTCCGCTATATATACTGCTTTCCCTTTACTCAGTAAGGATAACCATGAAGCTACATCTACGTTGCAAAGATACCGCCTTTTATCAAATACACCATACGGTTCTGTTAAATCACTTTTACGAAATAAAACCGTTGTCGGTTCTCCTATATAATTCTTTTGATTCATAATCACCATTTTTCCTAATTGTAGCCCATCTATAATCGTATCTGTAAAAAATAAACGCATCGTTGCATAAACATCTGGCAATAGGTTTCCTTCTGCATCCATTACTTGGCGATGGGATGTTACAAGCTTAATTTCATTATCTAGGTCATTTAAAAAGTATTTCATCATTTTTTCAATTTTATTTACATGAAATAAATCATCATCCATTAAGAAGTTTATATACTCACCTTTCGCTTTATGAAATAACATACGTGAGTTCTCAAATTGTCCAAGAGTTGACTTATTTTTTATATAAATAATATTTGAATGATCATACAAGTACTTTTGTAACACTTTCTCTGTTTCGTCGTTTGTACTATCATCCCCTATTATAATTTCTATATTAGGATACGTTTGTTCTAATACACTACATAAAGCTTTTTCAAAGTAGTGTGGACGATTATACGTAGGAATTAATACACTTACTAAAGGCGTTTGATTTATTTCCTTTTCATTTGTACCATTTTCCATTCTATTCCTCCGCCTTTTTATTTATTTTCACTTTTGAAATAGACATGCTACTACAAATCTATTTATTAGACGAACTAGATCTGAAAGGTGTTGCGAAAAACAAATAAATAGCTTTAAAAACAGCAGCTATGTTGACATAGTGTAGAATAAACCTGGATAACTTTTTTCGTCCCATTCTATTTATTTGTAAAATGCGGCATTCTTTTTTCAATAAATGCCTTTACCCCCTCCTTCACATCTTCTGTTTGAAATACTTTTCCAAAGTAACGCGCTTCAATCTCAAGCCCTTCTTGTAAAGGTACTGCTGCCCCTTCGCGAATTGCCAACTTCATATAGGCGAGAGCTGGAAGAGAAAATTTACTTATATCCCTTGCAATCTCTTTTGCTTTATTTAACGCCTCTCCTCGAGGGGTAATGTAGTTAACCAAGCCTATTTCTTTTGCTTCTTTAGCTGTAATCGATTTCCCTGTGAACATCATCTCTTTTGCTTTCCCTTCTCCAATTAATCTAGGTAAGCGTTGGGTTCCTCCAGCCCCAGGAAATAAACCTAACGTAATTTCCGGTAATCCAATTAAAGATTGTTCTTCTATTATCCTTAAGTCACAAGCAAGTGCTAATTCACATCCACCACCTAGTGCTAACCCATTAACAGCAGCTATAGTCGGTTTAGACAGATTCTCTAGTTGATTAAGAGGTTGGTGCAATTCTAATGATTTCATCTCGGCATATTTTTCACCTTTGCCCATCCAATCTGGAAATTCTTTTATATTCCCTCCTGCTACAAAGGCCTTTTCTCCACTTCCAGTTATAATTACGACTGAAATATCATTATCAATTTCTATTTCCTCTAATACATCTACTAATTGTTGAACTACTTCTAAACTTAAAGTGTTGACTGGTGGATTTTGAATTGTAACGACAGCAATACTTCCTTTTTTATTACAAGTTACTACTCGTTCATTCTTCATAAAAAATCCCCTTTTAAACTACCTAATTTTTCACAACACCAAGCATCTTTACTTCACTCACCATCAGCCTAAATTTCCAAATATGGTTCCGCTTTTAGAAATTCATCAATTTATTGTATGAACTGTAGAAGCATAAAATGAGCAATCCTTTCTTGGCACCATTTTATAATCACAACATATTTTTAAATTGTTCTTTTATTGTATTAATTTGGCTTCATGTTTCTTTGGTTTCCGTTACACAGTTTCTGAAGCTGGGATGACTCTTAGAAAAAATGAGATAAGAAAACTGATACATGAGGAACATTACATGAGAACAGTTTAAGAAAGACACTATTTTAGTAACCACTTATATTTAAGTCTTTTTTAACTAATTTGTTGTAATTACAATTGAAATACCCCCTCTTTCACTTCGTTTAGAAGTGGGGAATTCCTAAGTAAAGAGTTCTATCGAACGCTAAATAAAAAAGCTTATCCTTCAACACGTAATGATAAGCTTTTTTATTATTCTTTTCATTTTTTGTTTTCGGAAGTATTTCTTTAAGTTGATAGCAATGCGGTGCTATCCCATCACTATAAAGCTAAAACTTTATAGTGCCCCCAAAACGGAAGCAACGGATTGCATTTATATAAATAGCTTTTGGAAAATTGATAATTTTGTTCAGGGATACTTTAAGTTTTTAGCTTGAAGGGCATATAGTGCTACCTCATACTTAGTAATTAGGATATTAAACTTAAACGTGTTATTTTTAGCATTCTAAATAATCGGGTTCAATGTATTTTTCTGTTTCAGGAGAGCTTTTAATTTCTATTGGGTATTTCTTAAAAGCTACAACAGTAATCCTATCTTCTTGAACTAAACTTCTGGATTCATTTATAGAAGAGAAACCTGTTCGCGTTAAAAAATTGTATAGAGAGGATTTTGTCATCCAAAAACTAGTAACGTTATCTAATGATGCCCATTTTGATTTTAAACGTTCTTCTATTGATGAATTAGCAGAGTGTTCTAGCATTGTGTGTCCCTTATATTCATAATTTTTATAAAGTACTGACACATTAGGTGTAGAAGTGATATGAGTATCAATTATTACAAACCTTTTGCATACTTCATACACTTTTTCTAAAAAGTGGAATACATCTGAGCAGTCTAAATGATATAAAATACCCGAGCATAAAACAATATCAAATTGACCATATTTTTCAGCACTTAAATTTCTTACATCATCTTGATAAAAGGTTAAGTTTTCCAATCTTAATAAATCTTTAGCGAATATAGCTTTTTGTATGTTTGATTCTCTTCCTTCTATCCCTACAACAGTTGCTCCTTGCATAGCAAACTCAATAGCGTAATGCCCCTCTAAACAAGCTAAATCTAAGATTCGAAGATTTTTAAAATCACATTGTGTGATATCTTGAATCATTGTCACAATTTTTTTTAACGCAGGATTTGGTTGTCGAATATCTCTTGTATATAGAGTATCCGTTAATTTAATATCATAAGCGGTCCATTCACCATATTTACGAATAATGTTTTCTTTTTCGAGAACAAAATCTTTCATGATACATTTCGCCACCTTTAACATAATATTAGTGTAATATATACCTTTATAAGATCAATATATGTGTGTATAACTTGTATTTAGACGAAGGTAAACATTTTAAGTCTAATTCTAGAGTATTCCTGCAAAATAAAATTCTCACTAATAAAAAATATGTTATATAACTATAAAAACTCTACCAAATTATTAAAGGAATCTCCTTCCCCCTATCGAATTATTGTAGAGGAAAGGAGAGGAATACATGGAAATTCTAGGTTTAGATCCTCGCGCATTAGCGACTTTAGGTGCACTTGAATACACCAATCGTCGCAATAAATTAATCGACGGCTCGGAGAATAACATATACGAGTGTAAAGAAATAAAAGAAATACTTCAATCACTCCCTAAAGAGAAGCAGATTGAGGTTCTTGAGAATCAAGCTCACTTTGAAGCTGTGGCAAAGATGATTGAACAAAACAATTTAATTCTTTTAGAACAGATGAAAGCTCTACAGCTAATTCAGAAATAACAAACTTATGATTGATTAACTCTACATATGCTTCCATAAATAATGTATCTTTATTTATACCTTCAGCCTCTGTTTTTACAGGGGCTTTTGTTATGCGTTGATTCATATTTTGAATTTGAATAGTTTCTTTTACATGTATGAATAGATCTTCTAATAAACCTGGTGTAGACTCTAATTCTTGTTTTTCAATTTCCTCTGTGACAGCACTTATAAATTCCCATAATACTTTTGCACCTAGTAGTTCTGCTAATCGTTTTTCACGCATTTCAAATGTTTTCATGTTCATATTTAAACACTCCCCTTATTTAATGTTTTGTTAAAAATACTTAATAAATTTTATTGTTTTAGAAAAACCATAAAGAAACGAACTTCTCACCTCAAAATTACACATTTCGTGACATTATTCTTCAAAAAAAAGAGTCCAATCAAAATTTAGTACCTTAGCTATATTCTTTGCAACAGGAACACTCGGATTTCGTTCACCACCTTCAATCATTGCATACATACTTCTAGATATTCTTGCCTTACATGCAATATAATCTTGTGTTTTCTCTGTATGTTTACGTTTTTCCAATAACCACAATCTCATTATTCCCCACCCTTAATTGTCACGAAATGTGTATTTAATTATTATGTTATATGAAAAAAAGTATAAAATCAATAATTTTTACACATTTCGTGTACTTTATTAAATGTTACATATTGTGACGTTATAATTGATATAGAAAATACCTAAAAGGAGGTAGCGTATGTTTGGCACAAGACTACACACTCTTCGAAAAGAACGCAAACTGCGTCAAGAAGACATGGCAAAACAACTAGGGATTGCCCGAACTACATATGCAATGTATGAACAAGGGAATCGCGAACCTGATTATAATACATTGATAAAATTAGCCACTTTCTTTGAAGTATCAATTGATTACATCCTGGGTATAACCGAAATCAGACAAGTTACAGACTTACAAGATCCTGAGCTTCATCAATGGTTTAAAGATATAAAAAATGCTACTCCTCAAAAACGTGAGGAATTAAAAAAGTTTTGGGAGTTTATTATACAAAAAGAAAATTAATAAATATTAAAGACCTTCAGCTTAACAGAGTGGAGGTCTTCAGTTCGAGATTAGGTCCATATATTACGGAAAAATGGCATTCTATCAAAAATTAGAGCGCTTATTTTATATATCCAACGTACAATAAAGATTTCGCAATATATTAACTTTAATACACCTTTATGCCTAGAAGTTTCAACTAATAATTCTAGAAACTGCCTAATGAAACGACCTTTCTAACTTGGGAGTTCACTTCACTTTAAATGAACTAGATAATCAGAATACTCAAATTTTTTATAAACACATAGAAAATTCTTAATGCAAGGAATATCACGTTCTTTGTAGATTTTCAAAAAAATAAGTAAATAAGGAATAAAAATATCTATAGTATTTAGATATTTTTATTCCTTCATCATCCTATTAATTATAATTAGGGTACTTACTTACCAAATGACTCCAATATGCTATGCAAATTATCATTGTCTATGGAATCATTTGATGTTAAAAATCTAATAATCCTTTTATCGAACTCATTATTTCTACCCATGACTTCCTTAGCGATAGTATTTGCTTCTATTTCAACTTCTCTTTCTTCATAAGGGATACTCTTCATCTCTTCCAATTTTTCCTTAGTTAATTTTCCACTTTTAAATTGTT
>NZ_JBEUTW010000359.1:0-1928 GCF_040492675.1 Bacillus sp. AP50 | reverse complement strand
AATCTACATTATGCATACCACTCCACAATTTCTTGACATTTATTCCATATACTTAAAATCTCATATATAGGAAAGGAGCCACAACTTTGAAACATTATGTAGCAACAGGGTTAGCAATTACTTCCTTATTCATAATTACTGGATGTTCTAGCAACACCGAAACAGCACCCGTGAAGAAAGAAACGGTGCAATCTGAGTCAAAAAATATAGAAACAGCAAATACGAGTCCGCAAGACTTCTATAAAGAAATTACATCTGGAAAAATCGAGCACATTCACGGAATTGGCTATGCAGGAAATATATCTGGGGTTTCTATCGCCACTCATAGCGGGATAAAAGTTTATCAAGATGGAAAATGGCTTGAAACTAAGACTGGATTACATGATTATATGGGGTTTCAGGCAACGAAGAACGGGTTCTTTGCCAGCGGTCATCCTGAACCAGGAGCAGATTTAAAAAATCCTTTAGGATTAATGAAAAGTTCTGATGGCGGTAATACACTTGAAAAGCTAGCGTTTTACGGAGAATCTGATTTTCATAACCTTGCTGTCGGATATAATACAGAAGCAATTTATTTATACAATGAGCGTCCAAATTCTAAATTACAACAAGGTTTTTATTTCAGTACGAACAACGGACAAGATTGGGAAAATAGTAAGTTAAAAGGTCTTTCAAGTACGATTCATTCCTTTTCCGTACATCCGAATCAATCTAGTGTAGTCGCAGTAAGTGCCAAAGACGGTGTTTACTTATCTACAGATTACGGAAATACGTTTGAAATATTCGCTAAATCACTTGAATCGACCGCAATTACATTAAGTAATGAAGATGTTATTTACGCGCCTATCAATAAGCAAATCGTAACGAAGAAATCAATTGCTACAAATGAGGAGACAAACATACAAATTCCACCTTTAGATCCTAAAGATACAATTATGTATATATCACAAAACCCTCAAAATTCAGCTGAAATTGTATTTGCTACAATGAAAGCAAATGTGTTCCTTTCTACGGATGAGGGTAAAACATGGAAGCAGCTTACTAAAGAAGGAACATTCCAAATTAATTAGAAGGGTGAATATAACGTGTTTTCAATAATTAGTGAATGGAGCTATCAACTCATGTCTCCTTTAATAGATGTCGCGAATGCTACGAAATCAGTACCTCTTTTATTTGCGTTTTTATTAGGCATTGTAGGTACACTTGCTCCTTGCCAATTAACAGGAAACATTAGCGCTATTACACTTTATGGAAATCAATCTTTACAAAAGGGACATACCTGGAAACATATACTGTTATTCATTTTAGGAAAAGTAATAGCTTTTACGACACTTGGACTTTTAGTCTGGTTATTAGGAAAAGAAATTCAACAAACATTAACTTTGTATTTCCCATGGTTACGCAAACTGATCGGACCTTTATTAATAATACTAGGTCTAATATTATCAGATATTATAAGAGGAAGAAATTTCTTCTCTACCCTTTTCCCTATTAAATTTATTCGAAAACAAAATGAAGTCAGCTCATTTTTACTTGGTTTTTTCTTTTCTTTAGCTTTCTGTCCGACTATGTTTGTGCTATTTTTCGGAACGTTACTCCCTTTATCTTTACCCTATAATTACGGGTACTTGTTTCCTACATTCTTTTCGATAGGAACTGCTCTGCCTATCGTCGTATTAATGTCCATCATCTCCTATCTAGGATTAAATGGGGCACTACTTAAAAAGAGCCGAAAAATAGGAAAAAACATTCAACGTATAGCCGGTGTTCTCCTTATTTTAATCGGACTTTATGATACTGCTCTATATTGGTAATACATACAAAAAGGTAAGTTCAATTCATTTGAACTTACCTTTTTTAAAAATTATATTTAACTCTTCTACATGTCCTTTTGCTTCATCTCCCACTTTTTATACAGTAGTACTGTA
>NZ_JBEUTW010000358.1:0-3793 GCF_040492675.1 Bacillus sp. AP50 | reverse complement strand
TAAATCAATCATTTAAGACCATTATAAGAAAAAGCCCACTAAAAAAGTGGGGGAATAAATAACCGGTTTCTTAACGTATAAGGAATCGGTTATTTTGTATTTAAAATGCGTCTAGACATACAATTTTCTTTTTTGATATAGTGACCTCCAATACATCATTGTCCTTCTCTAATCTCATATCTATTTTAAGAAGAGTCATTTACAAATTCAAAAAACCCTCAAAGCAGCTACTTTAAGGGGATTTCTCCTATCATCTTCTCTCTTCATACAATCGATTTGCTTTATACGAGCAAACGAAAAACATACATGTCGCAACGGGGATAAATATCAAAAAAAGTCCTCTCATTAATGCAAATGGCGTTTCAAATAAGAATGACCATAGAAATGATGCACCTTGCTTATCCCATAATCCTGGCGTCAAGTATAGTTCTTTCGGATTTACAAAGGCTCCTAAATTCATTGTATTACTATACATAAATAAAAATAATATCGGCAAATAACAGATCGCTAATTCTAAAAATGTTTTAGATAGACGCTTATACTTCCCTGCTCGTGACATTGGATCTGAAAAAATGTCATCTTCACTTTCTTCATCTACCTTTTTAAAATATTGCGTACCTGACCACCGATTACCAGCTATATGCTCCCAACCACTATCTTCAAATAATGTGCAGTAATTAATAAAATCACTTTTTCTACTAAATACTCTATGGTCTATTTTAATCGTCGCATCTTCCGGTTCTGTATATCTAAATGTATAACCAAATGTATTGCTTTCTAGTTGATAGCCTTTCCAAGCCATCTCTTCTAACCATTTTTCCTCTTTCTCAAAGTCTAAAAAGAATTTTAATCTCCACATCATCGTTTCCTCCTAACTATACGTGTAATAAACTTTTTGTAACCGCAATAATGTGCTGCATTCTCATAAAATCTAAATGCAATACTTCTTTCCCGCGTTCCGTAATGACATACACTTTTCTTCTTTTATCTTCACTTTTTACCGATTCTATTAACCCTTGTTTTAATAAATTTTCCACCGCACCATACAATGTACCCGCTGCGATTTTCACTTGATGATTACTCAGTTCCTCCACCTTTTGCATAATTAAATATCCATGAGCTGGCTCTAATAAAGCTAAAAGAACGTAATACGTTGTTTCCGTTAATGGTAAATTTTTATCTCTATTCATAAAGACCTCCAATGTAACGATAACTATATAGCTAAACTATATAGTTAAACTGTATAGTTTAATTTTATACAGTCAGACTGTATATGTCAAATGTAGGAATAACTTTATAACCCAAAACAAAAACGCTACCTTTTTAAAAGATAGCGTTTTTGTTTTATCCTTGCTTATTCTTCGCCTTCATTTGCTCTTCAAGAGATTTTTTTTCAGTTTCTAACACACTCATATCACTTTTCAACTTTTGCGTTTCTTCAAAATGTTCATCTACTAATTTATTATATTCTTTCTCAGAGTACATTTTTTCACTGGTTGATGTCGTTTTCTCTTTCGTAACAACTACATTAATAATTACAAATAAGGCTACAATTCCTATTAACACAGCGAAAATCTTCTTTTTATTCATGATTAATCCTCTAAAATGTAAAATTCCAAAAATTATCATAACAGACCAATTCGCTTTCACCTGTCATATTTTGTCGAATCAATATAATAAAAAAAGCATCTGAAACAGATGCTTTTTCTCATTCTTAATACGTAAACGTAATCGTCACTAAAGAATACCCTTCTTTCGCATTGTACGGCTCCGCTTTATAAGAAACTCGGTTTGCCCCTTGCGGATAATCGATTTCGCCAATTACCTTTTTCACATCTTGTAGTGCACCATTCATTGATTGCTTGTATAACACTTCAATTTTCTCTGGCTTTGCACTATAACGCTGCTGCATTTTATTTTTTAATTCGGTATAGTTATTTGCGATATATTCATTTCCTAAATAGTTTAACTTTGTATCTTTTAATATTTGCTGATATGCAGGCGTTTTCGTACTACCTGCCGCAATTTTATTTGTCAGTGTACTATAATAATTTGTTGTAGCTTGCGGATAGTCTCCACGGTTCCACTCATGATTTCTTGCGATTTGTTCATCTGATAAATTGAAATACGAATACGTTACGCGGCCCTGCTCATCTGGAACCGGATCATCGAATGTTGTATCAAGGTGATACCATTTGTTTTCGATTTTCACTAAATTCCAAGCATGAGGTTGTCCGTCCCCAGTTCCTGTCACGAAATGATTTTCAATTCCTGCTTCTTTTAATAATTGATAAGTTAATAGTGCGTAACCTTGGCAAACCGCAGAACGATTTACAAGTGCTTCATATGCTGTATAAGCTTTATAAGACGTATCATAAGAAACATGCTTTACTATGTAATCATGAATCGCCTTCACTTTTTCGTGATCATCCATTCCAACTTGAGTGATAGAAGAAACGATTGCTTTCGCTTGTTTCATGACATATTCCGTCTGTTCTTTCGTTTCACGATATGTAATCTTAAGCGTAAACGTATAATTTCCAGGTGATCCAGAAAGCCCATATGAAACATTCGATCTATTATTATTTGTATACTCATTTTTACTTGCCACTTCTTTATATGCGTTAAAAAGTGTATTCATCACTTCGTCTGTATTATTATTTTTCGTTTTATATGGCAGTGTAATATTTGTCTCGTATGTATTAATACGCTTTTGTACTTCCTCTTTAAACGCTTTTAATAATGCCGCATCCCCTGTATCTTTCACATCAGCATTTTTATACTTCAAAGTTTTATATAAAAACTGCGCATACTGTTCACGTGTTACTGTGCCATACGGTTCAAAATTCCCGTTCCCTGTGCCATCTGCGATTCCATTTGACTGCACCGCACTAATTGCATTTTCTGCCCAAAATGGATTTGGAACATCCTTAAAGGTATGTTTTTGTTTTGCCGCAAGATGGAAAGCATTCGTAAGAATTTGTGCCATTTCCGCACGATTCACAGAAGCTTTCGGTCTAAATTGGCCATTTTCATCACCTTTAAAAACTCCTAAATTCGTTAAAGTTAATACCTCTTCTGGGAACATTGTAGAACTTTGATTAATATCACCGTAAGGATTTTTAAACGTAGATCCATCCTTTAATACGTAACGAGTTCCATCATTACTAAACGAACCGCCTTGTTTATTCGGTACTAACACTCGATAAATTAAAGCTGCAACTTGCTCCCTTGTCGCAACATCTCCAAAACCAAATATCCCATTTCCATAACCGGAAATAATATTTTTACTCGCTAAATCTTTAATCGCAGGATATGACCAATGTGATGTCGGCACATCAGAAAAAACACCCACTTCAGCAGCTTTTACATCGCTGCCATTTGTATATAACAACGCACCACCAATAAGTGATAATGATGTAATTGATTTTAATAGTTTTGTATACATAATGTCTTCTCCCAATACGCTCTCTATTTTTGTTGGTTTATGTCGAAAAATCTAAAAATATGACAAAATATATTATACAATTAAAAGTTTTTAAGGGATATATTAAATTTTAAAATATGCAAAAATTCATATTGTTATAAGGATTCATAGTGATATTATGTTGTTTTACTTGCGAATATATAAATAAAAAAACGCTCATCTGAGCGTTTCATCTATATACCTAATAATTACTTTTTTCTACACTTCGAACTCTTCTTCGGTAATAATCCTTTGATCTAACAACTCTTTATACTCCAATATTTCTTTAGCCCCACGGCCCTCCATGCGTATATTGTATAACACTTT
>NZ_JBEUTW010000357.1:0-2485 GCF_040492675.1 Bacillus sp. AP50 | reverse complement strand
ATTATGCATAGCATATACACAAAAAGGATAGCTTCATTTTCGCGAAGCTATCCTTAAAAAATTTTCTTATTTTTTCAAATGATATGGAACTGTCGTAATAACAACATTTCTTTTATAAAGTAAATACGCACGTATAAGTAAACTGGATTGATTATGAAGAATGTTATGCCAACCTTTTTTCGGAATGAACTGTGGTATAACGACCGTAACACGGTAATTCGATTCACTTGCCTTATATTGCACTGTATCGATAAACTTCGTTAGCGGCTGAATAATACTTCTATAATGAGAATGTAATGTAACAAGCCTTACTTCAGGTTGCCACTTCTTCCATTTCTCCTCAAATTTCTTTTCCTCTTCTCTGTCAAAAGCAACATATACTGCGATAACTTGATCTGCCGAAAGCGATTTCGCATAGTTCAATGAATTTTCTACTACATGCGTCATACCTGCTACAGGAACGACAATTACATTCCCCTCAATTGGAATAAGAGGCTCGCAAGTTTTTAAACTTAATTGATCACCCACTGCATCATAATGCTTCTTAATTCGATGGAATAAGAAGATAATAACTGGTAAGAAAATAAGAATCGACCAAACTTGTGCAAATTTAGTTAAAAAGAACATGCTCATTACGATAAAACTAATAACTGCACCAATTAAATTAACCGTTAATCTTAAAGCCCATCCTTCAGGCTTTTCGCGAAGCCATTTTAATACCATCCCTGTTTGAGAAAGTGTAAATGGAATAAATACACCTACTGCATATAGTGGAATTAAATGTTCTGTTTGCCCTTGGAAAGCTACAATTAAAATAATCGAAGCAACTCCAAGTATAATAATACCGTTTGAGTAACCTAGGCGGTCTCCTCTAATCGTAAACATTCTCGGTATGAATTTATCTTTTGCAAGGTTAACCGCTAATAAAGGAAATGCAGAATAACCTGTATTAGCAGCAAGAATTAATATTAAAGCTGTTGTACCTTGTATGAAATAGTACATGAAATTACGTCCAAATGTTTGTTCAGCAATTTGAGAAACAACTGTTACTTCTTTACTCGGAGTCACTCCGTAATAATAAGCTAAAAATACAATTCCTGAAAATAACACAGCAAGTAATGCACCCATTGCAAGCAATGTTTTTGCAGCATTGTTTGGCGCAGGATCTTTAAAGTTCGGAATTGCATTTGAAATTGCTTCAACACCTGTTAAAGCAGAACTACCTGATGCAAATGCTCTTAGTAATAAAAATAAACTAATCCCTGCAACTGGTGTACCAATTGGCGCATGTAAAGTGGGTGAAACATGACCAGTTAAAATATTATATATGCCCACACCAATTAATATAAATAGTGCTAAAACGAATAAATAAACAGGATATGCTAAAACGGAAGCTGATTCCGTTACTCCCCTTAAATTTAATATCGTAATTAATATAACAAATATAACCGCAATAATTACGTTGTGTGCATGTAAGCTAGGAAACGCAGACGTAATTGCATCTGTACCAGCGGACACACTTACCGCAACAGTTAAAATATAGTCAACTAATAAAGATCCTCCAGCAATTAAGCCTGGATTCATCCCTAAATTTTCTTTTGATACAACATACGCTCCCCCGCCATGCGGATAAGCAAAAATAATTTGACGATAAGATAAAATAAGGGCTGTCAATAATACTAATACCCCAACAGCGATCGGAATGGAATACCAATAAGCGATCGCTCCAACACCTGCTAAAGCAATTAAAATTTGCTCTGGACCGTAAGCAACTGATGACAATGCGTCAGAAGATAAAATAGCTAAAGCTTTCGTTTTATTAAGCTTTTGTTCTCCAAGCTCCGTTGATTTTAACGGTCTTCCAATTAAAAATCTTTTAATAGATGAAACCAATGCTGTCCACTCTCCAATAATTTTGTACGAACTTTTCTGCTTGTTGCAGCCAGTAAACTATTTACTCAGAAAACAAAAAATGTCTACAAGCCATAGCGAAATAGACTTGTAGACATTATTTTTTTTGTCGCACAAGCTCCACCTTCCTTCTCAATATAACGCTTACGAGGTTAGCTGTCGGATTCGGGCCTATGAGTAGCCCTACCTTTTTTAAGGATTCACCCCATCGGATTATGTACTAATCCGTAAAAACGGGTCCCCCGTACCATGCGGTTTCAGCGATTTAGAAAATTGAAACTGTGGATTATAATACTCCTTTATTTTCAAAAAGTAAACAAAAATTTTTAATAAGAAAAAAATTAAAATGATTGTGCATAATCCACTGAGAAATATACATAATGAATACTAAAAAATCCGCAAAGGAGACCCATATGTCTAAAGAAAAGAAGCCTATTTTTTCCGATTCATATTTAGATGCAGTAGCAAATGAAATTAATCAGTTATATGGTAAACGTGAACAGGAAATAAATTTGACAGATAGAACGAAAAGAAATAAATAATTTGTCATACAAAAAAATAAAAAAGATAGCAA
>NZ_JBEUTW010000356.1:0-2753 GCF_040492675.1 Bacillus sp. AP50 | reverse complement strand
AAGGAAACATAAAGGAAACATTAGAGAAGGTAACCGAGACAAGTAAACAATTCTCTGTAACTGCAGCTAATGTTGCAAAACAAACATTACCACAACTGCTTACAGCCACACCGGTTGTCATTTCTACTATTAAAGATTTAACAGAAAACGAAAATAACAAAAAGAAAAAAGATGAAAAGGATAATGAAATAAAACAAAATAGTAAGAACCTAGACGGAGAAAAAACGGAAAATGAAAAGAAATATGTGAAAGAAGGGAAAGAAGAGAGTGCTTAGATTTAATTCTAAAAAGAGAAAGTGAGGAAAAAAGTATGAAATCTCTGTATGCAATTGATGTAGGAATTGGTTTTACTAAGCGGGCATATCGACAGGATGTAGATTCTGAGGTGACGATTAAGAGTGAAGCTGCCACACTAGCTCCTGTACCTAATCATGCTGAAAGTGAAGATTTAACAAAGGTAAGTTTTATAGACTTAGACTTTGCATACTACATGGGAAATGAAGCACATCAATCTGACGCTTCATTTCTTCCTCCATTTGACGAAGAAATAGAAAATTATTATGAAAGCGAAGAGTTTAAACAACAAATATTTGGTTGCATTGCAAAGGATTATAAAGAAAATGTCGTGTTACCTTTAGTTGTTACCGGGCTTCCAGTCACTTGTTTTGGTAGTCAGCATGAGCAATTACAACGTGCACTAAAAAAAGAAACTTCCGTACAAATTGATGGGAAATTTATTAATATTACGGTTGAAAATGCTTTGATTCTTCAGCAACCGATCGCTTTACATGCCTATTTCTTAAAAGAGGGAATCATTCAGGAACAAGATCGCATCTTAATTATTGATGGTGGATTTCGTACATTAGAAATGACAGATATGAAACAGAATGTCATTTTAAATCATTATGAGACGGAACTAGGATGTAGCAAGCCTTTGAAAAATATTAAGAATATCCTGCAGAATCATGCAGGTGAAAGTAATCAATTGCATATTAATGACATGCCAAAAATATTAGAAAAAGGATATGGAGATAAAGAAGAAAATTATGAGACAAGTCAGGTGGATATTTTAATTCAAAAAGAGTTGGATACACATTTCCAAGACATCATGCGTGTATTACAAGAACAATTTAAGTTAGACCAGTATGACACTATTATTTGGACAGGAGGAATAGTAGATCTCCACAAAAAACAAATTGAAAAAATGCAAGGTGAAATTGTTTCTTTCCGTATGGTAGACGCTTCAAAAGAGGCCGCGCTTCATGGATACTATATTATTGGAAGTCAAGTATTTGAGGACATCACCAATCAATCTGCATATAAATCCAAATTATAATGACGACCGAAATGGAGTTCGTTGAATAGACGTGCCAAATTGTGTGGCTTCTTTTCCAAATATAAATAAGAAAAGATAAAAAGTGCTTGTATAGAGGAAATGTTTAAAATTGAGAATAAAAATAACTAATATATAGGGGGTCTTCCTTTTTAAAGAATAAGACCTCCTATGCATTTATTTTGTAATTTAGATGATTTAAAAACTTTTCCTCCAAGATATGGATACCTACATACAAATTTCATATTACGGATATGATTCGATCAAACATAAAACTATTTAGAAAGGAAGAATAATATGGAATGCATAAAAATGACGAAATGGAGTTGGTATCATGTGAAAACTAGTGAGCTTGAAGAAATTTCTTCTATAATCCCCCGTGATGTAACATCTTATTTCCCTCAATTTGTAAAGAAAATAAGTTCTCCTTGTGAAAATGGATTATATGTTTATACGTTATCACCAAGTCAAACTTGTGTATATGGTTCGTTTTTATATGATCAAGATAAAAAGGACGCCAAAATTCAAAAATTTCTTCATTATTTCGTAGCTCATGGGATACTGATAACGGTCCAAGAAAAAGAGGAAGAAGATTTTCAAGAATTAATACATAATTTCCCTATAGGTATAAAAAATTGTAATAGTTCCGCTGAAGGACTATGTGCCATCTTATCGATATTTATATCTCACTATTTACGAAAGGTTGACTATTTTGAAAACAATTTCAGAAATGTGTTATGGGATTTTTATCATCATAATAACATAGCAGTTTTAGAAAGGATTTATCATATTCGTCATGAATTATTTATGAACACACATGTGTTTCGCTTAATACAAGAAGTGTTACAAGGCTTGGAGGAAGCTTGGTTAGAAAAACTAACAAACACCCTTTGTTATAAACAAACGCACGTAAAATTAGAGCGTGGATTACAACTCGTTAAAGAGTACCAAGAAGAATTAGACACGATGATTCATTTACAAGAAGTTGTTTCTTCTCATCGTGGGAATGAAATTATGAAAGCTCTTACTGTATTAACTGCTGTAAGTACGCCTTTGACAGCCTTAGGAGCATTATGGGGTATGAATTTTAAATACATGCCTGAACTTGAATGGAAATATAGCTATTTAATGGCTCTCTTATTTATTATTTTCACAACAGCGGGTATGTATATGTATATGCGATTCAAAGGGTGGACAGGTGATTTATTACGAGTAAAGAAAAAGAAGTCTTTTTTTAAATCTAATTGATCCTGTTTATAAAAAATATGATAGACATATAGTTAATAATATTTATTAATTAGGGTAGTGCCATATCCCTATCAAGTTAAAGTTTTGATGTCCCCGCAATGATAAAAATAAACTTGGTTTCCATAAAAAACATAATATTTTCATTTAAAGGCTATGAAGTGAAATATCATCA
>NZ_JBEUTW010000355.1:0-2645 GCF_040492675.1 Bacillus sp. AP50 | reverse complement strand
TATCTATACATAATAATATTATTTAAGAATTGTATCAGATTTCCTTATAAAAATCATGTTTATAAGGAAAGTGTTAAAGAGTGTAAGTATTCTTAAGGTTGAAAAAATATTGCGGTTGATAGTATAGACTGTATCAAGACTTTAAATAGAAATTGTATATTTAGTCATCCTTTGAATTGTAAAGTTTTTTTAGTGATTTGTAAGTGGAGATGCAAAATTGCATATAAAATGATGAGTATCTTTTTTTTGGTGAGATTTTTATTTTTAATCTGAAAATTAACATTTGTAAAAATGTTGGGAAAGGATATAAAATAAGAACGTGTATTCTTACAGAGTGGAATAGTATTGCCACTAAATAGGGAGGCTTTTTTATGATATATCGAATTAAAGATGCAGAAATATACTATGAAATTGTGGGAGAGGGTAAACCAGTCATTATCATACATGGCTGTGCCCCTGACCATAGGTTAATGATGAAATGTATGGAATCAGTATTTCAGAAATATGAAGGTTATAAGCGAATATATATTGATTTACCTGGAATGGGAAAATCGAATGCTCCAAATTGGATAAATAGTTCAGATCGTATAGTAGAAGTGCTTATCACATTTATTGAGGAAATCATTTCTACTGAAAAATTTTTATTGGTAGGAGAATCATATGGAGGCTATTTAGCCAAAGGTATACTTGCAAAGATGTTTGAGAGAGTTAGCGGATTACTATTAGTATGTCCTGTTGTTGTAGCGGAGCCAGAAAAAAGGATTCTTCCAGATAAACAGGTAATTGTACAAGATGAGGAATTTTTAAATACGCTCACTTCCACAGAAAGAGAGGAATTTTGTGAGTTAGCTGTAATAGCAAATGAATATACATATAAGCGATTTAAAGAAGAAATTAAGCCTGGGTTAGATGTTGCTAATTATGAATTTATTGAAAGGTTGCAAAAGAATTACTCTCTTACTATGGATTTTCAGCGTGAAAAATATGAAAATCCCGTTCTTTTACTGACTGGAAGACAAGATATATCAGTAGGTTATCAAAATATTATAGAAATTATTGAAGAATATCCAAGGGCAACATTAGCAGTGTTAGATATGGCAGGGCATAATTTGCAAATTGAGCAGCCTGAATTATTTGAGAGTTTAGTAGGAGAATGGATTAGACGAACAAATCAGCACAGTTTATAAAGTATTGTAGTATTACGCCTAAGTGTTGAAATGGGATAAATGAACGTGATTTATTAACTTATCTCGCTATTTTCCTGTAAAAGCCCGATTAGTAAGGGCTAATTAAAGTTTCACTTTATAAAAAATTTTAAGGAGAAATTATGAGCACATATATTTATATGGTTAGACATGGTGAATCACCAAAACTAGAAGGAAATGAAAGAATGCGCGGGTTAACTGAGAGGGGACATATGGATGCCCGTAGAGTAACTGACATATTAAAAGCGGAGAGGATTGATACTTTTATTTCCAGTCCTTATAATCGGGCTATGCTAACGATAGAGGAGTCAGCTAATTTCCATGAAAAAGAAATAGTAGTATATGAAAATCTTAAAGAGTGTATGTTTTCAAGTGAGGATCAGGTTATATCAGACAAAGAGGTGTATCCACTTGTACAGAAGATGTTCTCTAATCCGGACTTTGCACGAACGGAAGGAGAGTCATATGCAGATTGCCAGAGAAGAGTAGTGAAAGTATTAAAAGAAATCTTATTGGATTTTCAAGGACGCAAAATTGTAATTGGTACACATGGGCTTGTCATGACATTAATGATAAATTATTTTGATAAACAATATGGTTTTGAATTTTTAATGAATACGTCAAAACCGGATATATATAAGATGGAGTTTAAAGAAGAACAATTAATGAATGTGGAGAGATTATGGAAAGAGGAATAAAATTAGTTGCATGGATTTTGTTGTAAAAGTTACTTTTATAGCAAAGTCTTTTTTTTTGAATAGAAAGCATCTTTATCAACTATTTTTAGAATGTTAAATAAATAAGTAATTATTCAGTCTTTGAATAAATTATGGAGAAATTGGTTTAGGGAAACAATTTTAAATGTGTCAAAACTCCAAACGTTGGATTTATATTCAATAGGAGAAAAAGATGTAGAATTTTGTCTTACAGTCCCCGTTTACTTTTCATTTCATTACATATAGGCTTTGTGGTGTAAGGGGGACATTGCCTTTACACAAAATCTATAAGGAGGTCATTGTAATGAAACAGATTAAAAAGTTTGCGGGAGTTGCTTTAGCGGGGACGATTGGATTAAGTGGACTACTGTTTTTAGAACCAAGTGTAAGCGTTGCGGAAGCACAGCAAGTGAGAGTGGAAAATTTCAATACAATTGATGTAACGATGAATCTAAATGAATTGTATGTATTAAGTGGCAGAAGTATTGATATTCTTTCTGGAGATAAAGAAGCAATTCAGTTAAATAAATACACAATTAGTTTTAATAAACCTGGGAAGTATGTGATTAAAGTAAATGGCTGTATTTATGATGATGTATATACTTTTATTGTAAATGAGTAGTATATATTCTTAAATTGCGAGATAAAAACAGAAACACCCTATTTGCGATGAGAGTCGTAAATAGGGTGAATTTATTTGTATTAAGCTGTACTTTAAATATGT
>NZ_JBEUTW010000354.1:0-3582 GCF_040492675.1 Bacillus sp. AP50 | reverse complement strand
ATCGGGATTTATTCAACGATTAATGAATGCAGGATTTAAGGTAGAATTATATAACATAGCGGAAAAACAAGGAATGAAAAGTGCTAGGAAATTTGGATTATCTGAAACAGATATGCTCTATATTGTCCGAAAATGATAGGAAGGAATAGATAGATATGGAGAATATTCCTTTTTTACGTGCTTCAACTGTACCTGTAAGTGAGTATTTGGACGAATTGAAGGAAATTGATACATCTCACATATATACGAATTATGGACCTATAAATCAACGTTTTGAGGAAACAATTATGTCGTCATTTTTTCAAAACAGGGGAGCTGTTACAACAGTAGCAAACGCAACGTTAGGGTTAATGGCGGCTATTCAACTAAAGAAAAGAAGAAAGGGAAAGTATGCTCTCATGCCTAGCTTTACATTCCCTGCGACTGCCTTAGCCGCTATTTGGTGTGGATTGGAACCTTACTTTATTGATATTTCAATAGATGATTGGTATATGGATAAAACCGTACTTTTGGATAAGATAGGAGAATTAAAAGAAGAGGTTGCGATTGTTGTCCCGTACGCCACTTTTGGATCATGGATGAACTTAGAAGAATATGAAGAATTAGAGAAGAAGGGGATTCCGGTTGTCGTAGATGCGGCGCCGGGATTTGGATTAATGAATGGAGGGATGCATTACGGTCAAGATTTTAGTGGAATGATCGTATATAGCTTTCATGCAACAAAGCCATTCGGAATTGGTGAAGGAGGGCTCATATATAGTAAAAACGAAGAAGATATACAACGTATTAAAAGAATGGGGAATTTCGGATTTGATAAAAATCGTGAATGTACGATGATGGGGTTTAATTGTAAAATGTCTGAATACGCAGCAGCTATTGGGATTGCGACTATAAAAAAGTGGGATCAAAAATTAAAAGAACGTACCCGTATTTCTGAATGGTATAAACAGTTGTTACAAAATACTGGGTTAATGAAAAAAGGGTGGAAAGTCCAAAAGACAGAAGCAGTTATTCACCAATTTATGCCTATCATTTGTCCAGAAGAAGTTCGCAACATACAAGTAATTGAAGAACTGAAAAAACAGAAAATAGAAGCTAGATTATACTTTTCACCATCTTGCCACCAACAAGTTCTTTTTAAAAACTATAAGTCGACAGATTTAACAAAAACGAATAAAATAGCAAAACGAATCGTAAGTTTACCTTTATGGGAAGGAATGACGAAAGAACTAGTAGAGCAAATTGTAATCTGTTTAGAGCAGAAGGTGGTGTCGGTAGATGAATAGTTTTTATAGTCAAGAAGAACTAAAGGAAATTGGATTTTTATCTGTTGGGAAAAATGTATTGGTTAGTAAAAAAGCAAGTATATATAATCCGAGTGCTATATCAGTTGGCAATCATGTAAGAATTGATGATTTTTGCATTTTAAGTGGTAAAATCACAATTGGAAGTTATTCGCACATATCAGCGTATACAGCGTTATATGGAGGGGAAGTTGGGATTGAAATGCATGATTTTGCAAACATCTCAGCTAAAACAATCGTATATGCAGTACTTGATGATTTCAGTGGAAATACATTAATGGGGCCAACCGTCCCGAATCAATATAGGAATGTGAAAGCAGAAAAAGTTATTTTAAAAAAACATGTGATTATTGGTGCTAATTCTATTATTTTTCCAAATGTAATTGTAGGAGAAGGTACGGCAGTCGGCGCGATGAGTATGGTAAAAGAGAGTTTAGATGATTGGTATATTTACGCTGGAGTTCCCGTAAGGAAAGTAAAACCTCGTCAAAAAAAGATGCTAGAGTTAGAAATTGATTTTTTAAAAAGCATTTATTCTTAACAAAAAAGAATGAATGCTTTTTATTTTTATCCCGCTATTTGCCGATAAAGAGTCGACTTGTGAGGGCTAATTAAAGTTTCACTTTATGATAGAGCAGAGTGTATCTTAACTTATTATGTTTTAAATTTTGCTGACCAAGGCAATACTGAGCCATAGTGAATGTAAAGTTGGAGGGCGAGCGTATATGTTTGATGAGGATGGGATTGTTTTAATTATGGAACCAGCTGATGAAAGAAACTTGAGGAGATTTATTTTTTCAGTGCCAAAGTCAGTGTATGAAAAGAAGGGGCTTACATTACACTATGGAACAGCTATAGGACAAGGGTATATGGATATAATTGAAGATATTATAAGCGTACATATAGAAATAGATGTTGTAACGATAATAGGGCATGTAAGAGGGTAAATAGCTATTTGAAAAAGGTTATAAACAATTTAGCTAGAAGTTATGTATAGAGAAAATTACAGACAATTATAAGGACGAAGGGGGTCTAAAATGAAAATAAAATCAATTGTATTAGTATTCATAGTTTCAATTGGTTTAATGGGATGTTCAATAGTGGAAGAAGGAAAGAACTCCATAGATTATGCTCAAAAGGCGACAGACTATGTAAATGAAATAAGTGCATTTGCAAATGATGCACCAGCATTAGCAGAAAAGGCCGTTAATGATAGCGAGGCTCGAAAAGAATTAGAAACGAAGCTTAGTGAAATTAAACAAGATATACCCGCATTCAATGAATTAACGCCACCTGATGTAGCAAAGGATCTTCATCAACAAATCGTCGGATATAACGAAAAGTTAAATACGTTAATTGATACGGCGAAGACAAAGATAGAAGAAGGCAAAGTGGATGTAGAGCAATTTAAAAACTCTGAGCTTATGCAGACGGTAGATCAAGTTCGAGATTTGAAAGATAAAGTGCAAAATTTAGGTCAATAGTAAAAAGCTCCGTTTGTGATAAACGGAGCTTTTTGTATAAGTGATTACTTAATAAAATACACCACAACACCCATTAAAATGATAGTATTCCCAATTACTTTTCTTTTCGTTACTTTTTCACCTAAAAAATACCAACCGAAAATTAATATGATGATATAACTTAATGATTCTAATGCAGAGACTTGATTTATTGTCAGTCCCTTTAAGGCGATAATATTGAATCCTGCGTTAAGTACAAATAAAGAGTAACCGATGATTACATATGGATTTACATATTCTTTTAATTTAGAATCATATTGCTGTAAAGTAGCCTTTTTTAATAAAATTTGTGAGTAATTGGCCAATACGATTCCAAAGATCAATAACAACATATAACTATTCATCTTTTGTCACCACCACAATTCCGACGATAATAATAGCCGCACCAAGTAAATGATTCCACTGTATCGTATCTCCAAATAGAACTACTGACCAAAGCATTGACCACAGTATAATAATTCCGCGATGTGAATATGCTTTCGATATTTCGAAATGCTTAATTACTTGTTGCCATAAAATTGCATATCCGAATAAAAGTACAACTAGTCCGAAATAAGCAATAAAAAATGAGATGGAAGCAATGGGAAACTTAGCTGCCCATTTCATGTAAACCACAATGATAGAATATATCAAAAAAGCTACATGTAAAAATACGTAATTTTTAATAGTTGGTTTCATTTATTCACTCTCTTTTACATATAAATATATATTTATATCTATCTTTTCCTAATAATAGATATTGGAACGTATTTTGT
>NZ_JBEUTW010000353.1:0-2311 GCF_040492675.1 Bacillus sp. AP50 | reverse complement strand
AGACAGGCTCATTCACGTATACGGACCAACCGAAACAACAGTGTTTGCCACGGCTTGCCCTGTTACTGAGTCTATGATTAACCTCCATACGGTGCCGATTGGGAAGCCAATCAGTAATACATCGGCTTATGTTTTAAGTCCTAGTGGTCAGCTTCAGCCGGAAGGGATTCCTGGAGAGCTGGTTATCGGAGGAGACGGAGTCTCCCGCGGATATCTGAATCGACCAGACTTGACAGAAGAGCGTTTTGTGGAGAATCCTTTCGTGCCTGGCGATCAAATCTATAAGACGGGGGATCTTGTCCGCTGGATGCCAGATGGAAACCTTGAGTACTTGGGAAGAATAGACCAACAAGTGAAAATAAGAGGGCATAGGGTAGAACTCGGAGAAGTGGAAACAAAGCTTCTTGAATTCCCTGCTGTACGGAAAGCCTTTGCTACGGACTATCAAGATGTTAACGGCCATTCTTATTTATGTGCTTATATTTCAGCTGAAGGAATAATCAATATCGAGGAAATTCGTGATTGTATTGCCAAAAAGCTTCCGGACTATATGGTACCTACTTTTATTTTGGAACTGGAAAGGTTGCCGCTCAATGCTAATGGGAAGGTGGATAAAAGTAAGCTTCCTAAACCTCAGGTTCTCAAAGAGAAAGAAAGGAAATACTTTGAACCAGTAACTGAAACAGAAAAGGTGCTTGCAAGTATATTTGAAGAGGTGCTTAGAGTGCAGCCGGTCGGCCTTTACGACAACTTTTTTGAACTTGGTGGCCACTCACTAAAGGCTATGATCCTTGCCTCTAGGATTCAAAAGCAGCTAGATACGGAAATTCCTATTAAGGCTATATTTTCTTCGCCAACTGTAGAAAAGCTGGCGTCCTTTATTACTGCTGCTGGTAAACAAGAATACCGTTCAGTTAAAAAAGCATCCAAAAGGCCGTTTTATCCGGTGTCGTTTGCTCAGAAAAGAATGTATGCAGCTCAGAAGCTTGAAGAAGCTAAAGGTGGGACAAGTTATAACATTCCGATTATTGTTGAAGTTAATGGAGAACTTGATATAGAGCGGATTTATCAGGCGTTCTGCTCTTTAATGAGCCGACACGAGTCACTCAGGACAGTGTTTCTGTTCAAAGAAGGAGAGCTTGTGCAAGAAATTTACGAAGAAGTTGAATTCCCATTTGAATTAATCAAGGGTGAATTATTTGAAATGCCAGATATTATTGAAAGTTTTATCAAACCTTTTGATCTTAGCAAGGCACCTTTGTTTCGTGTTAAAGTTGTGCAGATTAAGGACGATCATAATATCTTAATGATGGATATGCATCATATTATTTCAGATGGTGTATCTACAAATATTCTGTTGCAGGATTTTGCAGAATTGTATCAAGGAAATAAATTGAATGACTTACAAATACAATACAAAGATTATGCAGTCTGGCAGCAAGAACAGAGTCAGGTTGAATCATTGAAAAAACAAGAACAGTATTGGTTAAATACACTTTCTGGGGAGCTTCCAATTTTAGAGTTACCGACGGATTTTATTCGTCCGCCGATTAAACAGTTTTCGGGGAAGACATTCAGTTTTCGGGTCAATAATGAACTGGTGCTTCGTTTGAAAGAAATTTCTTCTGAAGAAGAGTCAACATTTTTTATGGTGCTGTTGGCAGCCTATAATATCCTCCTTTCAAAATATACTGGGCAGGAAGATATAATCATTGGTTCACCAATTGCTGGAAGAACACATGCCGATTTGGAAGAAGTAATAGGTGTTTTTATTAATGTTCTCCCTCTTAGAAATCATCCTGTAGGAACACTTACATTCCGAGAGTTCCTTCTTCAGGTAAAAGAACAGGTGTTGCAGTCTTATGAAAATGCCGATTATCCTTATGAAGAACTCTTGGAAAAGCTTAATTTACAGAGAGACTTTAGTCGGAATCCCTTGTTTGATACAATGTTGAACTTGCAGAATATGGAAATGAAAAACTTGGAAATACCAGGATTATCTTTTAATTCCTATAGCTGGGATTATAACAATACAAAATATGATATTAACTGGGACATTGCTGAAACTGAGCAAGGAGAGCTTTATATTTCTATAGAATACAGTACAAGCCTGTTTACCCAAGATACTATAGAAAGAATGAGAGATCATTTTCTTCATCTGCTGTATCAGATAGTTGAAGATCCTGAACAAAAGCTGTCAGATATGATTCTGGTGACAGAGGAAGAAAAACATCAGCTTCTGTATACTTTTAACCAAACTGAAAAGCCGTTCCCGAATGATAAAGCAATTCATCAACTGTTTGAGGAACAG
>NZ_JBEUTW010000352.1:0-13761 GCF_040492675.1 Bacillus sp. AP50 | reverse complement strand
TATATTCGCTCGTTTTTCACAAAAGGTTCATTTTACATGAAAATTTATTTATTACAATAAAAATATAAGGTATATTTTTATGAAAAGGAGGAATTCAAGAATGAATACAGAGGATAAAATTTACGCTGAAAAAGTGTTGAAAAATCTCTTTATCGGATCACAAGTTGATGGATTACAATTTGGTATTTCTCCAGGCGCTATAAAGATTCATTTCACAAACTTTCACGACTCAGTTGATTATGACGGACAATTATATATCAATATCGAATCCAAATGGTGTTTATTTAATAAACCTCAAAAAAGCTACCCATTAAATGAAGATGAATTTGAAGTTTATTCTGAGAAAGAAGAATATGAAAGAATATTTAAGATAAGAAGACAAAAAGTTACCGATATACAACTTGGCTTAGAAATCCCTCATTTAATTATTACATTAGATAGTGGACAAATTATTTTTTTAAATGGTTTTCATGATTATTATGAATGTTGGCAAGCTGGTGTCCTATGTGAGCAATGGCTTGTAGTCGCTGCACCTGGGAATGAAATCGCCACTTGGACTCCTGATGAGTTTATCGATAAATAAACTGTTTTCACGAAGAAAAACCGAAAATATTTTATGAACTACATAACTATTTCTATTACACTTAAACGAATAGACATTTTACTTTAATAGAAATCATTTTATTAAATTTGAAAGGATAATAATGATGGCATGTGTCCATGATTTTGGAATAATTGACGAATTTAATTCTCAAAAAAGTTACAATGATTATACACCAGAGAAATATCATTGTATTTCTGTTAATGATGATATTATCAGTAGTTTAAATCAAAATTTATCAATTATGAAAACTTACTTTCATACAGTCAAAAATCAGGAATACGGTTTAGCTTATTGTGGTATTACAATTATCCCTCCTGAATCTTTAGCAATTTTCTATGAAACAGTTACATCTTCAAAGTTCTTCAGAAAATCTGATGAGCTGAATGAGTTAGCTTCAAAAATTGTACAAGCTGCAGCAGAACAGAAGTACATGATCCATTATGGGGTTTAAATGTAATTCAAAAAATGCTTAGGATTTCTCCGAAGCATTTTTTGTATGTTACTAATACATTTATTCCTTAACCATTTAGTCAATGCTTGAGCCTATGGTCCCTTCTTTTACAAGTGAGGGCGCCCCTATTAATCTAAATAAGCGTCTCATTTCCAATCTTCCAGCTAAACCATCTCCCGTGTCCTTCTGTTTCTCCAACCGTTTCACGATATTCGTTTCCGTTAATATAATAATCAATATGAAGGTCACGATCCCACATGTTGTTATACAGGTGGAATACATCACGTTTTGCGCCGATTTCTTGTATTTGTTTTTCTAATTTATGTTTAACTTGTTCTGGTATTTGATTTGCGACGTGTGTATGGAAAATACAAATAACAGCTTCTTCACTTATTTGTTCAATAATAGATGATAATAGCTCTACACCGTCTCCTTCTATTAATTGGACAGATTCATTTTTCACTAAAGATGCAGCTTGATCAAACATCTCAAGCCTTTCTTTATGTTCTGGCCAAATTAAAGCACGTAACCATAAATAATCTTCCTCATTATGTAAATCATTCACATGTAAGTCCAGTCCGATTCTTTCTACGACAGATGGGCTTTCTTTTAGAAAATGCGGTACATTCTCCCCTCTTATTTCAGAAGTTACATGCACATTTGAATTTATATTTCCGTACATTTCATCCGTCCCGTACGAATAACGATATTGGTCCCAGAACAGTTGCAACCCAGAACTTGTCCCAATTTCAATTAACGCTAACGGCTTCTTCACTTTGTTAAATATGTAGCAGAAACTTGGGTATAAGTATGCGCACCGTCTTACTTCATTTGTTTGAACGAGTTTCGTTTGTAACAAAGTAATGATTTCTTCTCGGTACTCTTTACAGAAATCTTTAAAATGATTAAAAGCTTTATCTAAATTTGTATCAGCATTTTCAACTAAACTACTATAATACGTTTTTAAATGATGTTCTTTCCCTGCTAGCAATAAATAATGTACTGCACCTAATAGTAAGTTTGGGACTGGTTGACCTACCTGAGCATAGGACGATAGTGTAAGTACTTCCTCATCTTCAGCAATTTTCATTGATAAATATTCATATAAATCACTTGACCCTTTACATTCCTTTATTGAAAAGTTTCGAAATAAGTTTGAAATTTGTTCTTTTGTACACATTAGAGTCCCTCCTTTTTATTTTTCGGAATAATCTTACCATTACAGAAAGAATAATCCTATAAAAAGGTACTCGATTTAGTCACTTAAGGATACGTAAGCTTTTTCGAGATAATTTCAAACTGTAATTTTTTTCTATTTACCACCTTAAAAGAGCTTGTTAAATAAGATTTTTAGCGAATAAAACGTTAAATAGTTTAAAATTATCAGATAACACTAGATATTTTAGTCTATTAATTATTATAATAGAGTATGAGATGGTTATATAATTGAGACAAAAAAGGTATACACCTAGGTGGGGCCTAGGCGGTGTTTCTCTTTTACGGCTTAGACATAGAAAACACCTACACTTTTTTGCCAATATAGGGGATGGAGAGATTATCATGAGCAACATGCAGCAAAAAACAGACGTTATCTTAATTGGTGCAGGAATTATGAGTGCAACGTTAGGCTCATTACTAAAAGAATTAGCACCAGAATGGGAAATTAAAGTTTTTGAAAAACTCGCAAGTGCCGGGGAAGAAAGCTCTAACGAATGGAATAATGCAGGTACAGGGCATTCTGCGCTATGCGAACTGAACTATACTTCCGAAAAAGCTGACGGATCTATAGATATTAGTAAGGCTGTAAAAGTGAATGAGCAATTCCAGCTTTCAAGACAATTTTGGGCATATCTTGTAAAGAGCAAATTAATTCGTAATCCACAAGATTTTATTATGCCACTACCTCATATGAGTTTAGTACAAGGGGAAAAAAATGTTGAGTTTCTAAAAAACCGTTTTGAAGCGCTTTCAAAAAATCCACTGTTTCAAGGAATGGAATTTTCTGATGCTCCTGAAACATTAAAAAAATGGCTTCCACTCATTATGGAAGGTCGCACATCTAATGAACCGATGGCGGCAACGAAGATTGACTCTGGAACAGATGTTAACTTCGGTGCATTAACACGTATGTTGTTTGATTACTTAAAAACAAAAAATGTCGAGCTAAACTACAAGCATAGTGTCGAAAATATTAAGCGCACGAAAAATGGTTTGTGGGAAGTAAAAGTACACGATATGAATAGTGGTAAAATTGAGCATCATACTGCTAAATTCGTCTTTATTGGCGGCGGTGGCGGTAGCCTACCTCTACTTCAAAAGACTGGTATCCCTGAATCAAAGCATATCGGTGGCTTCCCAGTAAGTGGACTATTTATGGTATGTAAAAACCAAAAAGTTGTAGAGCAGCATCATGCGAAAGTGTACGGTAAAGCTAAAGTTGGCGCTCCGCCAATGTCTGTACCTCATCTAGATACGAGATATATAGACAATAAAAAAGCTTTACTGTTTGGACCATTCGCAGGCTTCTCACCTAAATTCTTAAAAACTGGCTCAAATCTTGACTTAATCGGTTCTGTAAAACCGAATAATGTCTTAACGATGTTAGCCGCTGGTGTAAAAGAAATGGGACTTACAAAATACTTAATTCAGCAAGTTATGTTATCACATGAAAAACGTATGGAAGAATTACGCGAATTCATTCCGAACGCGAAAAGTGAAGATTGGGATATTGTAGTTGCTGGACAACGTGTACAAGTAATTAAAGATACTGATGCTGGCGGTAAAGGAACACTTCAATTTGGTACAGAAGTAGTAAGTGCAGCTGACGGCTCAATCGCCGCATTACTAGGCGCATCACCAGGTGCTTCTACTGCTGTTCACGTCATGCTCGAAGTATTAGAAAAATGTTTCCCAAGCCGCATGGTAGAATGGGAAGAAAAAATAAAAGAAATGATTCCTTCATATGGCATTTCACTAACTGAAAATCCAAGATTGTTCCAAGACCTTCACACTTCTACTGGTCGTACACTTGGATTAAACGAAAAAGAAACTGTTCATAATTAATGCAGAAATAAAAAAACGTCCGATATATTCGGACGTTTTTTTGTCTACTAAAAATTATACTTATCAATATTATCTTTCGTAAATATAACTCGTTCTGGTAATACGATAATTCCGTTCCCTTCTGCCTCATAATCATATCCTTGAATGGAGTTTGGCTCTACTTTCACTTTTCCAATTCCTTTTACTTCGAAGCTATCCCCTACTTTTAACTTCTTCCCTTTTACAACAATTTCATTTGCTACATACGTTGCGAGAGCACCTTGTTGTTTTACATCCCATAAACCAAATTGTTGTACTGTTCCTCGTTTTACATAATCACGCATAACGTTCGGTGTAGAAAATCCAGTTACCACTACTTTTTTATCCATTTTTAAGTTTTCAGCTGCCTGCGCCATTGCTGGGAGTGCTGTTGCATCTGGACAAATAACTGCGTTAATATCTGGATACGTTTTTAATATGTTCTCCCCTACGGATAAAGATTTTTGTGCATTATTTTCACCGTACTGCGTCGTTACAATTTCCCAGTTCGGATATTTCTTTTTAATAATTTCTTTCGCTTTCGTTACCCATTGGTTTTGATCCGTTACTGTCGGGCTAGAATAAAAGAATGCTACTTTTCCTTTATCTCCAATTTGCTTAGAAGTCATTTCTATTAATAAGTTAGCAAGTTGGTCTGGTGTTCCTTGGCTTATATAAAAAGAACGATCTTTCGGATTCACATCAGAATCCCATGTTAAGACGGTCATTCCTTTTTTCTTAGCACGTTGTAGTGATTGCGATAAACCATCAACTGATGTAGAGGAAACCATAAGTGCATCATAGTTTTGGTTAATAAAATTATTTATATACTTTACTTGCCCTGATACACTCGCTTCAGACGGCCCATCATATTTCACTTGTACGCCTAGCTTCTCTCCCATCTCCTTTGCTCCTTCACCTCCCGATGTGAAGAAACCAACTCCTGTTAATTTCGGAATAAATGCAAATTTCACATCATCAGCCTTTTTCTTATCTGCCGTTTGGCTAGAACACGCAATTAAACCGATTAAACAAATACATACAATCAATACAATCCCTAGTTTTCTCTTCATGACATTTCCCCCTTATGCAAACTCTGTCTTTTCCCCGCTAAAAATTGATGTAATTTGAAATGTCTCATAATAACTGAAAGAATAAGGATAATACCTATTACTACATTGGATTGTTCATTTGTTAAACCCGTCATTTGCAAGCCATACTGCATGAGCCCAATGAAAATACTCGCCAGTACAGTACCGAAAATACTTCCTTTTCCACCTGTAATAAGTGTCCCGCCTAATACAACTGCTGTAATAATTGGTAATATTGTTTCGCTTCCTATATCAGCACGTGCAGAACCGAAATATGCAGTTAAGAAAGCTCCTCCTAATCCACCTCCTAACCCAGAAAGTATGTAAGCAATGATTACTACTTTCTTCGTCTTAATCCCGGTGTATTTTGCTGCATTTTCATTCGCGCCTGTTAATTTTACGTGGCGCCCATATATCGTTCGGTGAAACAAAATCGTGCATACAATTGTTAATAAAATAAGTAGCCATAATAAATTGGGTATTCCTATAAAACTACCATTTGCTAGTTGTACATAAGTATCAGGTAAGCCGCTTATCCCTTCATATCCAGAAGCACCTGCCCCTCCTGAAATGACGAGTGCAATTCCTCCGTATAAAAACATCGTTCCGAGTGTAACGACTAGTGGTTCTACATCTGTCAATTTTATAATAAGCCCATTTAAAGCTCCTGCTAAGCAACTGACTATAAGTGCCATTATTACTGCTAGTAAAATATGAATTCCATTCATCCAAAACACACCAATTAAAATCGAGGTTAGCCCCATAATTGATCCTACAGATACGTCAATTCCTCCTGTTACAATAACGAAAGTCATTGGAATTGCCGCGATTGCTATGAATAGAAAATCATTTGTACTAAAAAGGAGATTACTAATATTTAAGAAATTGCTGTTTATAAAACTAAAGAGAATGAATTCTATAAGAAGTAATATGATTAACACACCTTCCCATCTGTAAAAATACTTCATAGATTCATTCTCCTTTCTGCTTTCCACTTCTTCATGACGCTATCTAATATGATAATAAGTAATAGTAAAAAACCTGAAATAGCATTATTCCAAAATGCTGGTATTTTTAAAAAGATAAGTGAACTGCTTATCACTTCTAAAAACAATGCTCCTAGTGCAGCTCCAAATATAGAACCTGTTCCTCCTTTTAGATGAATTCCTCCTAGCACAGCAGCTGCAATCACCTGTAGTTCCATTCCTGTACCAGTTTGATTTGGAACGAACCCGATATTCATAACAAATATGCAACCAGCGAGCGCAGCGCTTATGCCTGAAATCATAAACGCATATATCTTCACTTTATTAACAGGTATACCAATAAGCCTCGCGCCATCTTCATTATCACCTACCGCATAAAAGTATCTTCCCAATGGCACTTTTCTTAAAAAGAAGTATAGTAGTAGTAAAATAATAAGAACGAACCATACAGTTATAGGTAAACCAAGAATGATGATAGATGACAGCTGCTTAAAATCGTTTGGAATATCTTCAATCCACTTCCCGCCTGTGAAAATTAACATTGCACCTCTAACAATTCCTAACATGCCTAATGTCATAATAATGGCTGGTACCCGAAACTTCGCAACTCCAATACCATTTACGAAACCGATAATGGCCCCAAGTATAATAGCTACAAATATCGACAAGAATGCACTATACCCATTCGTTAACATCATTCCGCAAACTGCTGCACTTAATCCCATGCTTGAACCAACTGATACATCTATATTTTTCGTAAATAAGACGAACGATTGACCGATTGCTAGCACGACTAAAATAACGCTTGATTTCATCAGTAAAGATAACGAGGTAAATTGAATAAAACTAGGGTTTATCATCCCTACAATAGCTATATAAATTAGTAGTAACATTATGATAGACGTTTCGTGCATTTTATACATACGTTTCATTCCGTTACACCTCCGTATGCAAGGCGTGTAACTTCATTCACACTCAGTTGTTCTTTTTCCATATGAGAAACAAATCGCCCATTTCTCATTACATATACACGGTTTACTAATTGGATAATTTCTTCAACATCTGAAGAGATTAATAAAATTGCGAGTCCTTCCCTTTTCATTTTTTTTATCGTCTCATACACTTCAAGCCTTGCTTTCGCATCAATTCCGCGAGTCGGCTCATCAAGAATAATAATTTTAGGATTACATGCAAGATACTTCGCAAGCACGACCTTCTGCTGATTACCTCCTGATAAAGATGCCAATTCTTTATTCATATTCTGTACAACAATTCGGAACTGTTCTATAAACGAATTAACTAAAGCGCTTTCTTTTTCTTGATTTATAAAAAAGCGATTATTTTGATATAAACTTGCTGCTGCAATATTTTCTTTAACAGAAGCAATTGAGAAAATTCCATTCCTCGCCCTATCCTCTGGCACATAAACTAGTCCTTCGTCTAGCCTTTTATGCAAAGAACACGTATCAATTGATTTTCCCCCCAATAAGATAGACCCTGATTTTATAGTTTTCAATCCAAATATCGCTTCTGCTAATTCCGTTCTGCCAGATCCTATAATGCCAGCAACACCTACAACCTCACCCGCATGTACAGTGAATGATATATTTTCGAATGCGTGACCATTTATATCAACCACTTCTAATATTTTTTTCGTCTTTGCTGTCTCTTGAACTACTTCTATTTTCTCTTTCTGTTTATATCCTTTTGGCAATAGTCCCTCCATCAGCATGTCATATGTATAGTCACATACATCACCTTGGCTTACAACCATTCCATCACGTAGTATTGCTACTTTGTTGGCAATTTCAAAGATTTCTGGAAAACGATGCGTAATATAAATCATCCCAATTCCTTTTTCTTGTAAACTTTTCATCAACACAAAAAGACTCTTAATTTCGTGTGTTGTTAATGTCGATGTTGGCTCATCTAGAATAAGAATCTCAGCTTCTCTTATTAATCCTCTAACGATTTCTACTAACTGTTGTTGCGCAATAGATAACGATTCTCCCTGTTCATTAAGATCAATATCCCAACTTAAACTGTCAATTAATTGCTGAACTTTTACTTTAAGCTTCTTTCTATTCCCCTTTAATCCAATACATATATTTTCTTCAATGGTCATATGCGGAAAAATGAGCGGTTCTTGTGGTATTAAATAAATCCCTTCTTGGTGTGCTTCTTTTGGATTTGCAAACTGCTGTCTCTTTCCTTTCACATACATTTCTCCACTATCATACGAATATAACCCCGTTAATATTTTCATTAATGTCGATTTCCCGGCGCCATTTCCACCAACTAAAGCGTATATATCACCATGCTCTACTTGTAAGTTCACTTCCTTTAGCACAAGTTGATTCGAAAACGCCTTACTCATTTTCTTCACTTGTAATAAGGGCACATTCTCCACATGATGTCACCTGCCTTTACCCAGAACATTTTTTGAGAAAATGATTATTTGTTCTACTTGTTTTGTAGCATTGTATATTCCTTTTTTCATATCTAGAACACTTTTTTCAATGTACTATTAATCGTTTCAACTGGAATAAACAAAATATGTGACACATATGTTTAAGCATTGGTCAATTGTTGAAAGGGATGAAGAGTATGTCACAGCTGAACTTTGAAGAAAATTTATTAACTAAAGTAGCCTGGTACTATTATAAAGATCAATTAACACAACAAGAGATTGCTTCACTTCTTCATATTTCAAGAAATAAAGTCGTCCGGTTATTAGATAAGGCACGCAGTGAAGGTATCGTTACATTTCACGTAAAAGGAACCGGTTTGCATTGCTTGAGCATTGAACGTGACTTAATGAAAAAGTTCCACTTAAAAGATGCTTTCATTATCCCTACTCCAATAAACAATTATGCTACTTCTCTCGGAAAAGCCGCTGCACAATATTTAGAAACTCATCTCCAACAAGGTGATTTACTCGGCATCGGCTGGGGTGAAACGATAAGTAAAATGCTAGAAAACATTCATTTTGAAAGTTCTATTAATCTTTCATTCGTAACGCTAACAGGCGGAGTAAACCACTATCTCCCAAGAAAACAAAACTATTTACACTACATGCAAGGTGATCTTCATATTATTCCTACTCCTTTTCTAGCATCTTCTACTGAAATGGCACGAAGTATTTTATCAGAACCAAGCGTGAAAGATATGCTTCATGTCGCTTCACTTGCTCATACGGCTGTTGTCGGTATTGGGGGATTATCTCAAGACGCTACGATTGTAAAAGAAGAAAAATTAACACTACGTGAGATGACATATATTCGTAGTCAAAACGGTGCTGGCGATATTTTAGGACAATTTTATAATACAAATGGCGATTTATTAGAGCTCTCGCATCACAATCGTCTAATTGGCACGCCTCTCTCTATTTTACGCAATATGAATCATGTCGTCGGTGTTGCTGGAGGTATAGAAAAGATAGATGCAATTTATGGTGCCTTAAAAGGAAAGTTTATTCATACATTAATTACCGATGAGGAAACTGCCCTCTCCTTATTACGAAAGGATGGTGATTGTTAATGTCCCATTTATTAGCTTTCGATGCTGGTACAGGAAGCATTCGAGCTGTTCTTTTTGATTTACATGGCAATCAAATTGCAGTAAGCCAAAAAGAATGGGTTCATAAAACTGATCCTCGTTACCCCGGTTCTATGAATTTTGATGTAAAAGAAAACTGGCAACTTGTACAACAGTGTACGAAAGAAGTTCTGCAAAAAAGTAGTAATATACTTCCCTCTTCTATTCAAGCTATTAGCGCTACAAGTATGCGAGAAGGTTTTGTTTTATATGATAAACATGGGCAAGAAATATGGGCATGTGCAAATGTTGATGGCCGTGCATCCGTCGAAGTTAGTGAACTAAAAGAAATTCGGTCACATCTTGAAAAAGATTTATATACAAAGTCTGGTCAAACTTTTTCATTAGGTGCTTTACCTCGCCTACTCTGGATAAAAAAACATGAACCCGACGTCTATAATAATATTCACTCTTTTACAATGTTAAACGATTGGATTTTATATAAACTAAGCGGCGTACTGCAAATTGATCCCTCAAACGGATGCACGTCAGGTATTTTTGACTTACAAAATAGAGTGTGGGATAACGATGTCGCTAAGGAGTGCGGTCTATCTTTGCCATTTTCACCAACAGTAAATGAAGCTGGTACAGTAATTGGCAACGTTACAAAAGAGTGTGCAGCATTAACTGGATTACGTGAAGGGATTCCTGTCGTCGCCGGGGGGGGAGATGCTCAAATGGCATCGCTCGGAACAGGAATCGTGAAACCGAATCAAACGTTAATATGCGGGGGTAGCTTTTGGCAACAAGAAGTGAATGTTACTGAGCCAATAACAGATCCACATGCTGCGATTCGAGTAAATTGTCACGTCGTTCCGAACCTATGGCAATATGAAACAATCGCCTTTTTCCCAGGTCTCGTTATGCGCTGGTTTCGAGACGCTTTTTGCCAAGAAGAAAAGAAACTTGCTGACAAACTCGGTGTAGATGCTTATGAATTACTAGAAGAACAAGCGAAAGACGTACCTGTCGGTTCATATGGTATTATCCCTACTTTTTCAAACGTTATGAACTACATTTCTTGGCGTCATGCCGCACCTTCTTTTTTAAATTTAAGTTTAGACGCTGACAAATGCGGAAAAAAAGAACTGTTTCGTGCTATTGAAGAAAATGCAGCCTTCATTACACTTGGAAACTTAAAATTAATAAAAAATCTAACTGGCACATTCCCTTCTGAAGTTATTTTTGCTGGCGGTGCCGCTAAAGGAAAACTATGGCCACAAATTCTATCAGACGTACTCGGTATTCCTGTAAAAGTACCTGTCGTGAAAGAAGCAGCTGCTTTAGGAACTGCGATTGCTGCTGGAGTTGGTGCTGGCATATATTCATCTATGGAAGAAACTGCCGAAGAGTTTGTACAGTGGGAGCAAACATTCGAACCAGTTACTGAAAATCACGAACTATATAAAGAGTTCTATGAAACATGGAAAACTGTATATGACAGTCAGCTCGCTTTAGCTGATAAAGGGCTCACCTCACATATGTGGATTGCGCCTGGTGCACTGTAACACATTACATAAAGGAGTGAACTGTATGTTAAAAGCGAATGAAAATGACTTCTCCTATCGCTTCGGTGATAACGGACCGAAATATTTAATACAAGGTCCAAATATTGATCTTGGCCTTGTTGTCATTCAACCGGGCCAGGAGTTTCAAAACCATTATCATACGACGTGCGAAGAGGTCTTTTATGCATTAGAAGGTGAAATAGACTTCTATGTAAATAACGAAAGAGTTCCAATTAAACAAGGTGATGTCCTGCAAGTTCGCCCTCATGAATCTCACTATCTGATTAACCATTCTGACAAACCTTTTAAAGCTGTTTTTATAAAGTCACCACATTTACCAAATAAAGATACGGTACAAACGGAAAATCCAACATTAACGAAGGAGTGATTTGGAATGACTTGGGGATTTAAAAATCGATTAAATACAATTTTACCTGATGGCAGAGCGGTAATGTTAGCGATAGATCACGGCTACTTTTTAGGACCAATTCACGGGCTTGAACAGCCACTTGAAACTGTTAAAAACTTACTTCCTTACACGGATTCTCTCTTTTTAACGCGTGGTGTACTTAGCTCCTGTATTCCTGAAAACTGCAGCACACCGATGGTTATGCGTGTATCTGGCGGCGCTACTGTCGTCGGTAAAGATTTAGCGAATGAAACAATTGTTACACCTGTGAAAGAAGCAGTAAAACAAAACGCAATTGGCGTCGGCGTTTCTGTTTTCATTGGATCAGACTATGAAACACAAACTGTTACAAATCTCGCAAATGTAGTTTCTGAAGCTCATGATTACGGCCTGCCAGTACTCGGCATTACCGCAGTCGCAAAAGAATTACAAAAACGTGAAGCTCGCTTTCTAGCACTTGCTTCCCGCGTATGTGTTGAAATGGGTGCTGATATTATTAAAACGTATTACTGTGAAGGATTCGAAAAAATAACGAGCACATGCCCTGCCCCAGTTGTCATTGCTGGTGGACCAAAACTAGATTCAATTGAAGACGCATTAAACATTACGTACAATGCGTTGCAAGAAGGCGCAATTGGAGTAGACATGGGCCGAAACATATGGCAATCCGAGCACCCAGCTGCGATGATTCAAGCAATACATGGCATTGTAAAAAATGGATTGAATGTGAAAGAGGCACTTGAACTTTATGATGATGTGAAGAATTAATGTGAAAAGACAGACTATTTATTAGTCTGTCTTTTTTACTTTACAGTGAAACTTTCTTAATCCGTCTTCTAATATGATACATACTTAAATTCTATACACCTTCAAATGATTACTCTAGATGATTACTATTAAGCTTTGAAACTTTCTTACCTTCTCTATAATCAAGACAAGACACTTCAATTAATAAGCCATTAAATACTGTAAAATAAAAACCATAACTACTACCTCGCATCAAATAAGGTTCCTTGTCTATTTCAATGCCGCCGGCTACTAAACGATTATACGCTTGATCCACTTCACTTGATGTATCCACTAAAAAACCAATATGAAAAGCTTCCGGATACGTAACTTCCTTATTCCCTTTAAATGCTTTTGGATCACTTAGTACAAGTATAAAACCACTCTCATCACTCATGACTACAAGTGCTTTCCCTTTTTGCTCCAAAAATTGAAAATCAAAAAATGTTTCAAAGAAATGTCTCGCTTCCGATAAATCATCAACACATAAATTTAAATGATTCAGCTTCATGTACTCATCTCCTTTTAAACTGAGGGTATATGGATTCATTTTTTTCATAACACTTAAATATGTAAGGGAAAATATTCAAGCGTTCCGTCTAAGACTATGCTTTATAAGTCTAATATTTTTTTCTATAGCCTAGAACGTTTTTTAAATGAATGAAAGATTTCCTATCATTCCCATCCCCCCAGTAATAAAAAAGAGGATACATGTTTGCTTCTACAACATGTATCCTCTGCTTGTATATTACAACTGTTGATAAGCCGATTTCGATGATTTCACATAATAAACCGCATGATCCACATTAATAATATGATCTGGTTTTGGTTTACCACGGCCCGCTCTATGTCCAGCTAAGTGTTCTTCACTTGTTTCCCAGTTTTTCCATGCTTCTTCCGATTCCCAGCGAATCATTACGACAACTTCTTCGTCGCCGCGTCTTACTTTTTTCACGAGAACACTTAAATCGATGAAGCCTTCAAATTTTTCAATAATACCTTCTCCAGTGAAACGTTCTACAACTATATTTGATGTACCTTCTTTTACTGTAAATGTTTTCGTTTCGATAAACATATATTCCACTCCCTCTTTGTTATACGAATACTAGTATTCTTCTATTATAATTGATTATGATAATTATTTTCAATTGTAAAGTTTTAATTTTTTGAATTATGCTGATTTCTTTTCTATCGCCTCATCTAAAAATTTGAAATATGGAAGTAACATCCCTATTAAAGATGTAACAC
>NZ_JBEUTW010000351.1:0-2655 GCF_040492675.1 Bacillus sp. AP50 | reverse complement strand
ATCTACTCTCCCCTCGAAAATTGATATATTTTTTCTTTTCCCATTAAACCTTATACAATTTTCAGAAATTATATTATAAAATATATGTATGACTTAAGGAGGCTTTGTATGAATCAAAATAAAAAAGCTATATTAGATCTTGTCTTTTATCTCGTAATCCCATTCCTCATTTGGAAATTTGCAAAACCTTATATCGATCCTTATTACGCGATGTTACTTTCCTCTGTTCCGGGGATTATTTATACACTGTATACCTTTAAAAAAGAAAAACAGTTTAACGTGACAGGGTTCTTTATTTTAATTACACTCATTTCTAATACAACGGTAGATTTATTATCTGGGTCAGCTGAACGAATGTTGTGGAATGATGCATATTATCACATCGTACTCGGTATTATCGTCATATGTACAATTTTTATAAAGAAACCACTTATGTTATATTTCGCTGCGGATATTGCCGCACTGCAAGGCCATGACCGTGATAAAAGTCGTGAGCTTTATCGTGATAGTCGTATTTATCCAGCACTACAATATTTAACGCTATTTTTCGGTCTACAATTCATATTAAAAAGCTTCTTAAAAATTTATTTCATCTCTGTTTTCGGTGTAGATGGCTATGGTGAAATGAGAGCGATTATGACCGCTGTTGGATGGGGCATTTCCATTTGTATCGGAATTGGATTTGTTTGGGTAAATAATAAAATACATGCCGTTACGGAAGAACAAGAATCCGTGCAGTAAATAAAAATCCCCTAGTGTAATACGACACTAGGGGATTTTTGGTTTGTTAAACATATGACTAAAATTTAACTTGATTTTTTTCTTTTACTTTTTACATTTCGGTAAAACAAAGCAGCACTCAGCGGCATAACACCAAACCACTTATTCATAAATGGCTCTTTTTCAGCACGGCGTTGTTCTTTCTTTTGTTTTCGATCTTCTTTTGGAGCATCCATATACGACACAAACTGCTGCGTCACAAAGCGAACATAATCATTAGTAGACATATTATCATCACCTCTACTTGATTAGTATGTCCACTTTTTTATACATTAATCTTTTCCTTTAATTCATTCATAATTTGCTTTACAGACTTATTTGTCGTATCGATATGAATATGAGCCTCTTCATAATAAGCTCGGCGTGATTCAAATTTCTTTACGAATGCATCTATATCTTTCTTTTGAAATAGTGGACGTGTCGTATCTTCACGAAGCCTTTCTGCAATTACATGCGGATCACAATATAAATACACGACAGTTCCGTTCTCTTTCATCCACTTGCGATTTTCCGCTCGTTCAATAATTCCCCCACCAGTTGTAATAATAACATTATGGACTGGTAGCGCACGTAACATTTCGCTTTCATATTCCCGAAAAGCCATTTCGCCTTCTTCGGCAAAAATTTTTCGAATTGCCTTCTCTTGCTTCTCTTCGATTTTTTGATCAGTATCTACAACATCCATTTGAAGTTCTGTACTTAACGCTTTTCCAATTGTTGTTTTCCCTGCTCCCATGTAGCCGGTTATGTATATAGATTTCATTTCTTGTCCTCTCAATCGTCATTTATTAATTGTTATTATAACGAAAGATGCTACTTTGTTTAATAAAAAAACGTTTTGTTCTTATACTATGAAGAACAAAACGTAACACTCGCTTTTACTTATAAGTGCCTCTTCTCACCCACTGCGTTGCAATCCATTTCTCGCCTTTCGTTACAGGTGCCCCTCCGTGTAACGTAAGCTCGTTTAATGATTGATCTTGATAAAAATACTCAAAGTATACTGCCATTCCCTTTCTAGGGTGTACAGAAAGATTTAATTTTGGGAAGTACGTTTCTCCGCCTTCTTCTACATCATTTAAATACATTACAAGCGTACTAATACGATTGTTAGCAGCTGATCTACTATGTTCCGCAAAATAATCATAGTGTGCTTTATATTGTTGATCCACTTCATAATTTAAAATGTGCAATCCTTCACCATGCGACGCAGGAACATTCATGATAGATGAAATTCGTTTTTCAATCTTTGAAGTAAGTTCATTGTCTTCCAAAAATGCACCGCTACTTGTTCGAATATCATTTACATCACGTGCTGAACCAACTTTAGAACGTTTCATTTTATTTTTAGACATTTCAATTAATTCATCACACTCTTCATCACTTAGTACATTTGCTAATACGACAATAAGAGGTTCTTCGAATTTTGAAATAATGTGTATTTCTCTATCTTCTGTCATAATCGTATTTCCTTTATGATCAAAAATAGTTTGTTCCTTATTTTCACCTATTTGATTGTTGTTTGTCATTTCCCTATTCTCCCTAAAAATAATGATTGGATAGCATGAATATATCATATTCTTTCTACCTTTCTCTTTTTTGAGAAAATTTAAACTTTTAATCATTATATTTATCCATTTCTTCTAAAAAATCAATTCAATTTACAATAGGAAATCCTGGTTTATCTATATATATTTTACATATTATCCTTCTATCCAATCGACTATTTTCCCATCCTTTTTTCTATACCGAAAACTCACCGTATAGAACGCTTCCTGTTTGAGTGTACACTGCAAAGCAACGAGAATTAAATCATTTTCAAAGACATAATTTCCACTCGCTTCTCCCTTTTCATACTGAAAGAAAAATGTACCT
>NZ_JBEUTW010000350.1:0-3878 GCF_040492675.1 Bacillus sp. AP50 | reverse complement strand
ACCCTGGAGAGTGTTCTTTCATCTAAACATGCATTGAAAAAGAATACACGACATTGTATGTGTATTTCTTTCAATTTTGTGTAGCTTTTAAATAAAACAAGCGTTTTCAAAGTAGTCTATGATCAAGATTTATATAATAAAGTTGCACAAGATATTGTATATATGTTTTTAATGGTGGTGCAATTTTGAAACAAAATCATTATCATAAATTGAAGCAACTCCAATATGCGTTCCAAGGTATTAAAAAGCGAGAAGTATTACTATGTTAGAAGTAAAGTTATTGCAATTGTGGATTCCATAATAATAACTGTTAGGAATTTTAATAGTGCAATTGAATTTAATTATTATTATATATAAAATTAAATAAATTAAACAAGACCGTCACTTTGTACGTCAAGGTGGTCAGTGCAATTAACTAATGGCTTGATGAAAAAAGAAGCCCTGAATGAAATGTTACAGTGCTTTACTGGGAGGGGAGTTATGTCGTACTCAAAAGGGATTTTAACATGGATTTAGGGGTAAATAAATTGGGGAATGTGTCCAATTGTTCTGTAGTCATTATTTTTAAAAAAACACTATTTGGTAAGTAATTAGAAGAGCACTTAGAAAAGTGCCCTTTTGTAACGACTATACAATCTAAAAAGAGAGGATACAATATATCATATGTAGTTATGTTTATTTAATTGTGTGTCCTTTATATAAAAAATTTATTTTGTCATAAATAAAAAGGTGATTCTTTTTACACACACTTTCAGTAAAGCAGAGCACTTCTTTCAGAAATGGAATATGCAATAGTCTGAAAAAAATTATAGGATGTAATCTCATCTTTATAATTCAAGTGACGAGCTTAATTTATAAGATAGGAATTTCTGCATTATAAGAATCTTAATTATAACTAGATTCTTATAAAAGGGCAGCTAGCAAATACTAACTGCTTATTCTAAAGATGACAATCTGGATGTATAAATATAACATGACCAAGAAACGGGAGAACTATTTAAGTAAGGATATCGAATGGAGAAGAACCGTATCATATGGATCAGTTGTCATTTTTGAGAATATCGATGAAAAAAAGATGCGTAGACTTGTTGTGAAGGAGCTGAAAAACTATAAAGTATTGTGCGTTCGGATGAAAAATCAAGAAGAACAGGCTTAAGTTGGGGGCATTGTTCTTTTTCTTAAAATGTGAGGGGACAATAAAAATCATAAGATACATTCTAAACAAATGGAACGGACATGAAGATCAGCTGAAAATTATTGAGATGAAGCATCGAGAGAATGATACGGTAAAAGATTCATTTGTATACAACAGCTAATAATGAAACGTGATCCATTTTATCAGAGGAAAAAGTGAAATTGAGCTGATAACTATGGATTTGGGTATAACATGAGCTTGGTTTTAAAGTAACAGAAATGGAATTCTAGCATTTTGTAGTGTTGATATAGATAGGTTCAAATGAAGTTTTTCTGCTTTACATGTTATATTGTTTCACTGACCTATTTTTTGATAGGCCTAATTTTAATTCTATTAAAATTAGTAACAGATTGTCCAAACTTTACTAATCTATCTTACATAGCATGTAGTAATAAATTAAAAGGAGGAATTTAGTATGTCTTATTACTACTGTAATCATTGTAAGGATTACAAAAAGAAATATCACGATTGTCATAGAAGCAGTAAGGGTTATGAAAAATGTGATAAAAAGCATGAGGAGAAACCTTGGGTTAATGTAAAAGTAAATTGTTGTTCTGATGATAACCAATATAATCTTGTAAGAGCATCTGCTTTTAGAGCTGTGAGCACAGTTAATCAAAATTTACCAGCAAATACATTTGTTAAGGTCTTATTTCAAAATGAACAATTTGATTTAGCGAATGAGTATAATCCAGCTACATCAATTTTTATTCCAAAGACAAGAGGTGTTTATTCTGTTATTGGGACTATTGCGTTCATTCCCAATAATCTAAACACAAATTATAGAGCGCGGGTAGAAATTCGAGTTAATGGAAATCCGGCAATTGCAATAGATAATGATTTTTTTGGTCCAATAAACTTTGCTAATGTTGTTGCTGTTTCATCAATCATTCAGTTAAATGCAGGGGATATAGTTGAGATTTTTGCACAAAGTAGTGTAGCTGGAGTTATTTCTAATGTAGAAAATAGTACGCATTTTGAAGCTGCAAGATTTCCATCACCAGACGCATAATTGATATGAAAATTTTTCTGTGACTTTATACAGAGAAAGTCCATAATTTATATTTGACTTGCATTTATGCAGGTCTTTTTTTGATGAAAAATGTTTATTGTAACACAAGTTGGTTACATTATTTGGGGAATCTAAATTATTTATATAAATTTTGCATGATGTGTACTTAGAAATAATATGTCTATAAACGAAGGGGTATCATCCAATATATGTTTTGGTTGATACTTTTTTGTTTTATGAACAAAAAGGCTATTAAAAAAAGGGTGATAAAAATATCAAATCCTTTTCACTATGTACATTTATTTCACTGTCTCATTTAATTCTATTCCAGATTCAAATGTAGGTTCTTTTGAAGCAGCGATTTGCATTTCTTCACCTGTTTATGGGTTACGTCCTGCACGTGCAGATCTTTCACACACTTCAAATGTACCGAATCCTAGTATCTGTACTTTTTCTTTATTAGCTAACGCATTTATTATCGTATCTAATACAGCCTGTGTTGCTGCAACTACCTCTTTTGGTGTAAGTTCTATTTTTTCCGCTACTACTTTTGTTAATTCTGTCTAATTCATTTTTAGCACATCTTCATATGTAATTAGGTAACTATTACAACGTGTGTATTTTTATGATGCAATTAATAATATACATAGAAAAATCCCTAGCAAGAGCTAGGGGGACAATTTCTGTATGGTAGTAAGAAAGAAAAATGTGTTCATCACACAATTTATATTTTTACATTTTGATTTTATACAACAAAAATTACCTAATCTAGATAATCTACTTATTTCTACATAAAGGCTACTTTCAATACAATCAGTCAAATTACTACTAGTAAACCCTTTTTAGATATATAATTGTACTATTAAATGCAGATGATACCAAGCAAACATAATTTAATCTGCTTGTTCATAGGAGATTAATAGCTAGAAATATGAAAATTTATAAAAAATAAAAAGGGTGGATAAGATGAAAGCAACAGGTGTTACAAGAAGAGTAGATGAATTAGGACGAATTGTTCTTCCGAAAGAGTTAAGAAGAACATTAGGAATTGTAGAAAAAGATCCTGTGGAAATATTTGTAGAAGATGAAAAGATTATTTTACAAAAATATAAATCTTACGATGCTTGTGTAGTAACTGGTGATATTTCAGAAAAAAATATATCATTAGCAAATGGACAAATCGTTCTTAGTCCCGAAGGCGCTGAACATTTAATTAAGCAGATTCAACAACAATTAGTTAAGTAGATTCATTATTTTTAGTAAATTACATTAAAGCAAAAGACACCTTAATAGATGTCTTTTGCTTTAACTTGAACCAACATAATTCCATCAATACTACTTTTACAATAGCAAATATATCAGCAATCTTTCATATCATATTCATTTTAGTATAGATCAGACTGTTTTTTAAATCATTCGAATATTTTAAAATGTAAATTTAAAATTCCTACCTTAAAAGTGGTCCCGCCACATCGCTATCAAGCTAAGGTTTTGAAGTACCCCCTAAACGAAAATTTCTTTTCTCTACAGGCAGTTACTTTGAGAAGTCAGCTCATTTTTTTCGTTTTAGGGCGTTTATTTTTCTTAAGCTGATGGGCATGTATGGTGATCCACATAATACAAATAGAAATCAAGAAAATGCCAAAAAAGTTGGCATTTTCTTGATTTCTA
>NZ_JBEUTW010000349.1:0-3376 GCF_040492675.1 Bacillus sp. AP50 | reverse complement strand
AATCAGCACCGCTCGCAGGTAGATAAATTTCGTTTTACGCTGCAGATGGTGTGATTTTTTTGTTAAAAGGTTAATATAATTAACAATTAAACAATCTAAACAATAAGGACATAAATAGTTTAGAAAAAAATTATATGCGATATAAGGAGAGGAATGCAATGAATCAGTTTCGAAGAATGGTAATTATCAACATTATCACATTAATTGTACTAGTTGGCGGCGGTATTGGCGGTTATTACTATTACAACCAAACGGAAAATTACTTAAAAACAGACAATGCAAAGATTGATGGGAAGGTAATTCCGGTTGCTTCACCAGTAGCAGGTAAACTAACTGACTGGAAAGCTGAAGTAGGAAAAAATTATAATGAGAACGATAAACTAGGTACTGTTACTGTAGCGGCAGCTAATGGAGAACAAACAGTAGATGTAACAATTCCACAAAATGCAACGGTTGTACAATCAAACGCAACAACAAATGCTTTCGTTGGAGCTGGTAGCCCGATTGCTTACGCATTCGATATGAACAATTTATGGGTAACAGCAAACATTGAAGAAACAGATGTTGATGATGTTCAAAAAGGTCAAGATGTAGATGTGTATGTAGATGCATACCCAGATACAACGTTAACAGGAAAAGTAGAACAAGTTGGCTTAACAACAGCGAATACATTCTCTATGTTGCCATCAAGCAACGCAACAGCGAACTATACGAAAGTAACACAAGTAGTACCAGTTAAAATTTCTTTAGATCATAGCAAATCAGTAAATATTGTTCCTGGCATGAATGTGACAGTTCGTATTCATAAGTAAGGGGGAGATGAGATGTCCTCAATTGTAATTGCAGGATATGCACTATTTTGTATAATCGTCTTCTTCCTTGTAAATCGTCTTTTACGAAAGAAAAAAACGAAAATGGGAGAAGAACAAGTCCCAGCCGTAAGTAAAATAGAAATAAGTAAAGTTGAAACAGAAGAGAAAGAAATTGAACGAAAGCAAGAATCGGAAATTTCTAATGTAGTTGAGTTAGAAACAGGAAAGCAAGAAGAAGTAAAACAAGAAAAAGAAGTGCAGAAAAAACAAATTTCTACGCCTGTAGAGAATGTGAACGTAAAAGCAGTTGTAGCTGTATTAATTCTCGGCATGTTCGTTTCTATTTTAAACCAAACAATTATTAACGTTGCATTACCTCCGTTAATGAATGAATTTAACGTATCAACTTCAACAGCACAATGGTTAATTACAGGCTTCATGCTTGTAAATGGTATTTTAGTACCGATTAGTGCCTTTTTAGTTTCACGATTTACGTATCGTAAATTATTCGTAGCAGCAATGTTATTCTTTACGGTAGGATCTATCATTTGTGCTATTTCCGGAAACTTTACGATGATGATGACGGGCCGTGTTATTCAAGCGGTTGGTGCGGGTATTTTAATGCCGGTTGGTATGAATATCTTCATGACATTATTCCCGCCTCATAAGCGCGGAGCAGCGATGGGGTTACTAGGTGTAGCGATGATTTTAGCTCCAGCTATCGGACCGACTGTAACAGGTTGGGTAATTGAAAATTACAGCTGGAACTTAATGTTCTATGCGATGTTTATTATCGGTTTAATTATTACGTTCCTATCTTTAAAATTCTTTACACTAGCTCAGCCAGTGTCTAAAACAAAATTAGATGTATTTGGTGTTGTTAGTTCAAGTATTGGGCTAGGAAGTTTGCTGTACGGATTTAGTGAGGCTGGAAATAATAGTTGGACTAGTGCAGAAGTTGTTATTTCACTTATCATTGGTGTAATTGGTTTAGCGTTATTTATTTGGAGAGAGTTAACAACGGACAATAAAATGCTTGATTTACAAGTATTTAAATATCCAGTATTTACTTTCACTTTAGTAATTAACGCAATCGTTACGATGGCATTATTCGGAGGTATGTTACTGCTTCCAGTATATCTGCAAAACATTCGTGGCTTTACGCCAATTGAATCTGGTTTACTACTTCTTCCAGGTTCATTAATTATGGGGATCATGGGACCAGTAGCGGGTAAATTATTCGATAAATATGGCATCCGTCCATTAGCGATAATTGGATTGGCAATTACGACGTATGCGACATATGAATTTACAAAATTATCGATGGATACACCGTATAGCGTTATTATGACGGATTATATTATACGTTCAATTGGTATGTCATTCATTATGATGCCAATCATGACAGCTGGTATGAACGCGCTGCCTATGAAATTAATTTCTCACGGTACAGCAACGCAAAATACGTCAAGACAAGTAGCGGGTTCAATCGGAACAGCGATTTTAATTACACTTATGACGCAACAAACGACTGCTCACGTAGCAGATTACGGCAACATGTTAACAACATCAAACCCAATTTTAGTTGATAAAATACACGGCATGGGGCAAAGTTTAGCGGCCTTAGCTGGATCAGCTCAAGCAGGAGACGCGATGAGCACACAACTATTATATGGACAAATTTCAAAGCTATCTGCAATTAACGGTATTAACGATGCCTTCTTAATTGCAACGATACTCGCAGGGATTGCTTGGGTGTTATCGTTCTTCTTACCATCAGGCAATAAACCAAATAGAAAAGCAGGGAATTAAATTCCCTGCTTTTTTGTGTTCTTTATGCAGTTAAATATAAAAGCTGGTAACCAGCTACGGAGCACAGCCCTGTTATAAACAAAATTGTTCCCATAGCACGAATACTTGATATTTGTCTGCCGCTTATAATAGCTAATAGTCCAGCTAAAGAGAAGAGACCCCAATATAAAGTTCCTGAAATTGGAATCATCCCCTCTAAATCTATTCCAGAACCTATACAAACGATAGGAACAACGATAAGCGATATGCTAATGAAACCAGCTATAATGGTAAGTGATTTACGACATTTAATACCAAAAATAATTAAAAAAATGCCAACGATGAATTCGCATACCATTAAAGTAAGAGCTAAAATCATCCAAGTTAATATTCCGAACACTTCTGTGTTACCTCCGATTTGTGAGTTTCAAAAAATATTATATATAGTATGAATCACCCACAGTCATGAGTAACCAGAAGATAACTCCTAATATACCAGCGATAAAAATAATGAATCCCATATTACGGATACTTTTAATCTTTGCTTGTAATCCACTTAATCCAGCTAATAATCCAGTTAAAGAAAATAGGGTCCAGTAAAGAGCAGTTGGAATGGGGAAGATTGTATCCATATTAATTCCTATACTTAAAAAAACAAAAGGTAGTGTGACAAAGGATAGGCTAAGTAGCCCCATTAAACCAACGAGTAATTTCCGATATTTAATTCCTGTTACTATTAAAAAAATACCACCAGCAATCCCGCATAGTAAGAG
>NZ_JBEUTW010000348.1:0-2753 GCF_040492675.1 Bacillus sp. AP50 | reverse complement strand
CTATCTATTGTAGCTATGGCACAAAGAAAAAGAATGCACATGTACTGCACTCTTTTTTAGTAACTCCTATATCAATTTTTCACCACAGTCAGCTCCTCCATTATTAGAAGACTAGACTTTACGCTTCTGAATTTATTATTCTGCAGTACATCAGCTTTTGCAGCTATATTTAACAACACTCTTACTATCATCCTATTTCGAGTTAAAATTAAAGACCTAATACTCCGACAATCTGACATGCCTTAAAATTCACAATATGATAATACATCTCTAATCCCCTTCTTTCTGAGCGAAGAATTTTCCCACGCATTTTAGATAAATGCTGAGATACGGTAGATTGAGGAACATCTAATAGCTCTGTTAACTGTGTTACATTACAAATTTTGTGGTGTTCTAGCTCCTTCACAATTTGTAATCTAACTGGATGGGCCATGATTTTTAATAGTTCTATATCCGCCTCTGGAATTTTGTACATTTCATTACTTACTTGCATTGTTGTCATTTTTTATTTCTCCTTTTTTAATTTCTTTATATTTTTTATCTATTTATAGGTATTTTTTGTTTATTCGAGCATATTGTTCATAATCGCTGTATTGTTTATTCTTTTGTCTCTCTCAGATTTAATATATAGAAGTATTATGATAGCTAAAAATCCAACAAAAGATAGCATAGGTATCGAGATGAAACCGAATAAATTTAAGTAATCTTTTGTGCAAGAAACTCCTACTGAACAAATCTGTATCTCACTATTAGGAAACGCTTGAATTGTAATTTGATATACAGATAACATTAAACCGATACACGCAAATGGAAATGCATACGTGCGAATCTTTTCTATATATCCCTACCCCCAATATTAATACTAATGGATACATGGCCATTCTTTGGTACCAGCACAAATCACATGGCGGCAGCTTCATCCATTCACTAAAAAACAAACTAATTAACATTGCACTAGTAGCTATCGTCCAAGCAATTACAATGTGATACTTTTGAATGATCAACATCTTATTTTCGCCTCACCTATTTTTTAAAATACAAAACATTTGCTAGTATATGACTAGTTTATTTCCGTGTTTCGAGTACCCTGTTTCAATAGAAAGTATCCAATCATTGATATCTTCTCAGTCGTATCCCCTCTCTTTTAATTCTAGAGGGAAAAGATTTTCAAAATCACCACGCATTTCGTACATGGTTTCTAATGCTTTTTCTAGCGAACCAAATCTATATACTATGTGTGTATGTACTTTTTTGTTTTTCTTTTCTCCTACAACTAAATATACATACCGTCTTTCTTTCGCTAAAACAAACTTTAAAAATCCAGGTACTTGACTCACCTTTCACACTCCTTTTCGGCTTTCCTTACCAAACTTAAAAGGATACGAGTAAGGAAAACTATTTAGCTTTAATTACCAATTTAATAAATGTCCCGTTTTTTTGCTTTGAAAATACAAGAAAACGCTCATCATCACAATATTTATTACACCTGCTGCAGCACCAATTTTGGAGATAACATACACATATTCATTATTACTAAATGGCAATAGACTCGCGAAAATAAATAAAATTGAAATGATAAAGGATAAGAGCATATTTCTTTTGTTTTCATTCATTCAAAAAACCTCCATTTTGCACAAATATTTGTATTGCAATGGGTTAGGGTGTTAAGCTGCATCTTTACGGTTATAATGCTGGTTCTTTTCATCTACAAAGCCTTTAATGCTCCATACGCCAACCTTTGATTCTTTTGCTTCATTTTCTGCTTCTTTCATTTCAGATAGAATTGTAGTATTAGGTCTAGAAATATAGGCTATAATCCCATAACCCGACTTGACCATTAATTCGTTGATGTGTATTCCATCGCAAAATACATAAGCCAATTTTCTACCGTATTTGTCTTCTTTTGGTCCCCGATCATAAACAAATGTTACACTTTTCCCTTCTAGCTGTTTCTTTAAAAAGGAAGATGGTTCTTTTTCCATCTTTTGTGGTGGAATTTTTTGAGATACAGACTCAGGGGTATCTAATAACAGTAACCTTACCATCTGTTTCTGCCCCTTTACGTTTACGTCTATTGTATCTCCGTCTTTTATATGTAATACCTTCCCTTTAACGGTCTCTAAGTCTTTTAATTTCCCCTTATAATCCCCTGGAATATCAACAATACCTTTCCCTTCTACGTGCTGTTGTATTCCGTTTTGTACTGCTTGGGCAGGTCTCGAATCATTTTTTGTTTGCGTCGAATTGCTATATGCTGTCATTTGAAATACAAATGATGTTATACAAATAGCCTTAATTCATATTTTCATATCGGAAATTCTTCCTCCTAATCAAAATACGTAAATAGCTACATCTAATAAACAAACGGACTCTCTATTGTATTTACTTCTCGATAATTACAACATAGGCAATACTGTATCCATTTTGGATAATCATTATAAAGTGCTCTAAATGAGCGTTTTTTACAATTCGGGCATATTGACACTATGTTTTTTTCATTCTCTTCCTGACTTTTCAATTTTTCAAAAGAAACATTAGTAGATGCTATATTACTGGTACACAATATACATCCCCCTTTTCAGTCTTGAAATCTTAAAAACAAATAAAAAAGGACACACCTATCGCATATGTATGCGTAGGTGTGTCCTTTTGCAAGATAGTTTTAGAAGTATTTTGTTACTTTCATCATATCATACTTCTTTTTAATTTTATATACGGAATTAAAGATTTTACGATATTATTTCTTTTTCTCA
>NZ_JBEUTW010000347.1:0-1825 GCF_040492675.1 Bacillus sp. AP50 | reverse complement strand
GTATATATTTCTCCAAATTAATTAGCTATTTAAAAGTATCGAAAGATGTGTGTACACTAATGCATATTTTTTAGTGTCAATAAAAATATTATGTCAACAATATGAACTGTTACAAATCTTTATATATTATTGTGATTGATATCACATCACTTTTTTTCAATGGGTATTATGCTTAAGGTGTAATGAATGATTGGGAGAGGGTGGGATGATATGTTTTGTTATCAATGTGAACAAACGCCAGCAGGCGGATGTAAAGTAATGGGTGTGTGCGGCAAGAATGAAACGATTGCGAGTTTACAAGATACGATTGTGTTTGGGCTAAAAGGAATTGCAGCTTATCGCACACATGCTGCTCAGCTAGGATATACGGATGCATTTGTAGATGCTACAACACAAGAAGCTTTATATATGACATTAACAAATTCTAACTTTAACGAACAAGAGCATATTGATATGGCTATGAAAGTGGGGAAATCAGCTTTACGGGTGATGGAATTATTAGATGAGGCACATACGAATCATTTTGGTGTGCCAGAGCCTGTACAAATTACACAAAATCGTGTAGAAGGTAAAGCAATTGTAGTTACGGGTCATAATTTATTTGCACTAGAAGAACTATTAAAGCAAACAGAAGGAAAAGACATTAATATTTATACGCATTCTGAAATGCTACCAGCACACGGATACCCGCAGCTGAAAAAATATAAACATTTAAAAGGAAACATCGGTAAGGCATGGTATGATCAAAGACGCCTTTTTGAAAAATTTACTGGTGCCATATTAGCTACAACGAACTGTGTTATGCCAATTAAAGGCTCGTACTCTGATCGATTCTTTTCATATGACATTGCAGGTTTAGAAGGTGTACAAAAAATTGAAAATGATGATTTTACACCATTAATTCAAAAAGCACTAGAACTTCCAGAAGTACATATGGAGTCGGATGAACAGTTAGTGACAGGGTTTCATCATAATACAGTATTATCATTAGCTCCAGAAATTATTGATGCAGTAAAAGAGGGGAAAATAAAGCGTTTCTTTGTTATCGCCGGTTGTGATGCACCGGGAAAAGGCGGAGAATATTATCGTGAATTAGCAACGTCACTTCCGCCAGAAACGGTTATTTTAACAACTTCTTGCGGAAAATTCCGCTTTAATGATGTGGATTACGGTGTTGTACCTGGTACGGAAATTCCGCGTTACATTGATTTAGGACAGTGCAATAATTCAATTTCTACAGTGAAAATAGCGGCTGCTTTAGCTGATGCTTTCCAATGTGAAGTGAATGAATTGCCAGTAAGTATTGTGCTATCATGGTTTGAACAAAAAGCGGTTGCCATTTTACTCGGGCTATTTAGTCTTGGGATTCAAGATATTCGCATCGGTCCAAAGGCTCCTGAATTTATTTCACCTGGCGTGCTTGATGTATTACAAGAAACATTTGGTTTAAAACTAATTACAAATGCAGCAGAAGACATGGCTATGATGTTATCGTAACGGAAAAGATGTTTTCACTTAATTGTAGCTTTATAAATCATTTGTATGTGTGTGAGTAAACGTACATACAAATGATTATTAATAAAGAAAATCGCTATATCTATAAATTTTATAAAGCTTTTAAAGTGTAACACCACATGCCCATCACCTTAAGATTTTAAGTATCCCCAAAACGAAATTTCTACATGAATATCTATAATTTTACCTCTTTTTCATTTGATTTGAAAATAAGCTTTCTATTTTTAAAAACCAACGATACCACCTCAAATTATATGAATAAAATCCATTCATTTATTAGGAAAATGGATTGAAAATAATAAGGTAGACT
>NZ_JBEUTW010000346.1:0-2158 GCF_040492675.1 Bacillus sp. AP50 | reverse complement strand
CGAGCGCTCCGTGAGAAGTCCGACCTTCTGCCCTTTCTTTACTCCCTGCTTTACCAAGCTACGTGCAATCTGATTAGCCATTCTGTTGAGTTCCTTGTATGTGAGAACCTTATTTTCAAACACCAAAGCGACATTATTAGGTGTTTTTGCTGCTTGTCCTTCAAAAAGTTGAGTTACAGTACGATCTTTCGGAAAGTCCACCGAAGTTTCATTAAACCGTTTAAGTAATTTGTCTATTTCTGCTTTTTCCAAAAGAGCAAGGGTGGAAATTTCACTTTGAATATCTTCAGAAAGCGCCTCTAAAATAAATTGAAAATACCTTAATAACTTTTTTAAGACAATCTCTGAGAAACCAGACACCACTCTTATTTCAAATCGGTCGAATGTAGTTGACACGGAAAAATCAAATAATGTATTCGTTTTCTCATAACTATTAACCCCATATGATAAAGGCGAACCTTCCAATCCGTTATACACATGAAAATCTACAAAGTTAAAAACGGCATCAAAAATAGGATTTTCATTTACTTCTGTTCTCCCTATCAGCTCAGCAATTTTTCTAAAAGGAAAACGACCCTTGCTCTTTAAATCCACATGCTTACAGTGGACTTTCGTAAGCAGTGATTGCCATGTTCCAGATTCATCTATCTCTATGCGAAAAGGTGTTGTATTCAGGAAACAACCAAGTACCTTCTCTGCATCCTGTGTAACTGGCCTCGCATTCTCAATCAATCCTATCGTCAAATCATTTTCATAGGTAATCATCCGCATCATAAACAGATAGGCTGTTAAGCAAAGTATCTTTAGAGTTGTTCCTTCTTCCTTAGCAACTTTCTTCAATCTCTGCAGTAGGTCAGAGTCGAGCTCCATAATATAAGCTCCCACTTCTTGCTCAGCTCCATATGGAAGTTCAAGCCTTTTAAAATCTGACAACTCCTGCTGCCAATAGGTCGTTAGGTCTTCTTGCTGTGAAACAACCATCTGATCCACTACATAATCCTTATAGCTACTCTTCAGTCCTACCAATTCCACAGGGCCGATTTTTAACCTGAAATATACATCTACCAACGCTGTCATAAACGAGGCAACACTCCAGCCATCCATAATGGCATGATGGACTATCCAAGCAAAAGTGACCTGACGGTCGTTTAACCTATATACACGAAGCCTCCAAAGGGATCCCCCTTTTAGCTCAAACGGATTCTGACGATCTTCCAAAAGAGAACGCTCAATAAAATCCTCCTGCTCTTTTTCTGTATATACTGATAGGTCATGCTCTATAATATCGACTGGAACTGACTGGTAGACAACTTGAAGAGGCACAGGTCCTTCATCTAAGAAAAAGCCCGTTCGTAAAATTTCATGTTTATTCATTAATAAGGTCATAGCTTCAGTTAATTTTCCCAATTCAAATGAATCATCCTCTAGCTGATAAACAAGTTGGTCGTGATAAAGCGCCTTTTCTGGATTTCTCATAGAATAAAAAACCATTCCCTGCTGGATATCACTCATTGGATAAACATCTACTACTTTATGAACTAGGGAAGTGTGTTCCTCAAGGAACCTGTTCTTCAGGTCCTGTAGTTCTTTTCTTTTTTCTATACGTTTACGTTCTTCTTCCAGTGAACCATTTTGTATACCAGCATACGCGACTAGTTCTTTTATAGTTGGATGTTCATACAAATCTTTGATCTGAATAGTCCAGTCCATTTTCCTGTTCATAAGACTAATCAATCCGATTGCTTTAATAGAGTCTCCCCCCAGATTGAAAAAGCTGTCACTTATGCCAAGGGAGGTACCTAAAAACTCTTCCCAAACAGACCGTATACGGCCTTCCAACGGATTCCGGGGCTCCTCATGGATAGTGCCTTTCACTTCTGGGGCCGGAAGCCTGTGACGGTCTACCTTACCATTGGCAGTGAGTGGCATCATTTCAAGCTGAATAAAATAAGAAGGAATCATATAAGACGGAACTTTTTTAGCCAAATCCGCTCGAAGCTCAAAAGTACTCAATTCCTCTTCAGCCGTATAGTAGGCGGCCAAAGCTTGCCCTTGTTCCTCTTCGAAGGCTTGTACAAAAATTTCTCTGATTCCACTACAAAGAAGTAGCTGGGTTTCAACCTCTCCTAATTCAATACGGTGCCCGCGGATTTTGACC
>NZ_JBEUTW010000345.1:0-1599 GCF_040492675.1 Bacillus sp. AP50 | reverse complement strand
TTGTGATTTTATAAAAAATAAGGTGGATTGAAGTATAAAAAATTTTTCTATTGTATCTAATCAGTAGTTTTTTGTATTTCATCCTTCGTTTTTTGTAACTGATTCCATGTTTTTGACGCTCTATCTTGTAAGTGCTTACATAAACAAAAACATCTTATACAATGAAGGTGTCAAATCAAAAGAGGTGACCAAAATGAACATAAAAAAAGTAAATTTAGCGAATAGCATTGAAATAGAAAGAGGAGGCGGAAAGGTATGAAAAAATCAACTGTTAATCCATGGCTTGTTGTCCTTGGCACAGTTATAGTACAAATGGGGCTTGGGACGATATATACATGGAGTTTATTCAATCAGCCTTTAGTTAGTAAATATGGTTGGAGTCTTAACGCTGTTGCGATAACTTTCTCAATTACTAGTCTTTCTTTAGCATTTTCAACTTTATTTGCGAGTAAATTGCAAGAAAAATGGGGACTTCGTAAACTTATTATGATAGCTGGATTAGCATTAGGACTAGGATTAATACTTAGTTCACAAGCATCCTCACTAATATTACTTTATGTACTAGCGGGAGTTGTTGTAGGTTATGCAGATGGTACAGCATATATCACTTCACTATCAAATTTAATAAAGTGGTTTCCAGAGCGTAAAGGTTTAATTGCTGGTATTTCTGTCTCTGCATATGGTTCAGGTAGCTTAATCTTTAAATACGTTAACGCACAGTTGATTGAATCAGTTGGTGTATCCCAAGCATTTATATACTGGGGTTTAATTGTTACAGCTATGATTGTAATTGGTGCTTGTTTAATCCATCAAGCTGCAGATCAAGGAGCAGTTCATGAAACAAAAACTGAGGAATACACAACGAAAGAAATGTTAGGCACAAAACAAGTATACTTATTATTTATCATGTTATTTACATCATGTATGAGTGGCTTATACTTAATTGGTATGGTAAAAGACATTGGTGTTCAACTTGTAGGACTTAGCGCAGCAACAGCAGCTAATGCGGTGGCTATGGTTGCAATCTTCAATACATTAGGTCGTATCATTTTAGGACCGTTATCGGATAAAATTGGGCGTTTAAAAATCGTTACTGGTACTTTTGTTGTTATGGCGAGTTCAGTCTTAGTTCTAAGTTTTGTAGATTTAAATTATGGTATTTACTTCGTATGTGTAGCAAGTGTAGCGTTTTGCTTTGGTGGAAATATCACTATTTTCCCAGCTATTGTTGGTGATTTCTTCGGTATGAAAAACCATAGTAAGAACTACGGAATTGTGTATCAAGGATTTGGATTTGGGGCGCTTGCAGGTTCCTTTATCGGTGCACTTCTAGGTGGATTCAAACCAACGTTCATGGTAATAGGTGTATTATGTGTCGTGTCATTCATTATCGCAATTTTAATTCAAGCACCTAAGCAGAAAAAAGAAAAAGAAGAAGAGTATCGCAGCGTAGCATAAGTATATAAATCTTCTATAACAATATGATTACGAAAAAGCATCCTATTCTATTAATTAGGATGCTTTTTTTATGAGTTATTTTAACAAGGTTAAATTACTTTTATGATTTTCATAGATGTAAAAGTGAGTGAAATGCCTATT
>NZ_JBEUTW010000344.1:0-7109 GCF_040492675.1 Bacillus sp. AP50 | reverse complement strand
AGCACATACAAACATACGAAGATTCATGCAACTAAGCCCGAAATCCCTGGATACTGTTATTAGTTATTTATATAAATACTTTATTGTTCGTGAAATTGGTATTTCGTGCGAAGTTGTTAATGATTATTTTTTCACGCTTTTATAAAGGCATCATATACCCTACCTTTCATCAGTATAAATATCTTTTAGTTTCTGGTACGTTCAGCTATACATATTAATATTATAAACGATTGCTTATAGAACATATCTAATATATAACATTTTAATGCGAAACAGTTTACTTTAACTCCTTAAGACTAAATAGATGGTGTATTTTACAAAATTTAATTGTTGTGATGTCGAAATAGAGCATTTCCTTTAATTCTTTTCATTATAGCCGGTTTAGCTAAGCATTCTGCTAAATATTATTTAAATGCAAATTTCAAAATGTAACTACTAAATTTCTCTTTCCGTCTCAATGATATAAGTATTTTTTTCGTTTTGAGATTTATTCACTTGTTTTTTATAAATCCCTATTAGATATGTTATGTAAACAGCTATATAAAGTGATTTATTGTAAATCCCTTTATATAGCTGTTTTTCAAGTCACATTCCCCCCTACTTTACCAATCGGTGTAACCACATTCTGTGTACTTTCTGCTTCATGTAAGTGCAAACCCGTACATCAGCATTCGCACTCATCATGATAATACGATGAAGATTTAATTCCTCAAATCCAAATGTAATCAGCAACCTTGCTACTCCCGTTGAAACTCCCTTTCCCCAATAATCTGGATTTATGTTATACCCTATTTCTCCCTCCCTATTAGTAAAATCTCGAATCATAATCGCACCTGCCCCTACCACTCTTTCGTACTCCAATTCAACCAATGCAAAAGAAAATCGACTTCTCAGGACCTTACTTGCATCTTGAAGAACTTGGTTTACAAATTCTTTTGTTTCCGTTTCCGAATTATGGCCCCATGCTTGGTATCGGTAGACAATGGACTGTGATGTGTATATATGTATATCCTTCCAATCATTTCCTTCGATTTCTCGTAGTTTGAATCTATTATGTATTATGTTATGAACCATCCAATTCCCTCCATTCACTTATGCCCTTTATCACACTAAATTTCATCATAGTATTCCATTAACTTAGCTTAATTACAACATGAAAAAATCTTAAATCCACTGATACTATTTATCTAGTAAAAGAGAATCAGTACATATAACCTTTGTGCTTTTCTTCAAACATCTTACTCGAAATTGATCCTACATATTCGAATGTTCCATACCAGAAAATAAGTTCTTGTAGAGATTTGTCAAACACTGTACACTGAATATGTGCCGTCTTTGCCCTTCTCTTTTTAGAGGAGGTGACAATAGAACGTGGAGAATACTAGAACCACCCGTAAACGTTCAGAGAGAGAAAAGAAACGTAAGCGTCTTTTTTCTTTTGGCACAATCGTTACAGCATTCAGTTTCCTTAGAAATATACATTACTTTTTCACCAAAAGTGAAATAGGTAAGGGTATAACTGAATATGTAAGACATCTTCTTAAATAAAAAAGTGCCGCTATAAATAGCGACACTAAGACCAGTTTGTAGTTATGATTGGGTTCCAAGGTGAAGTACTGACCATACTTTCATTGCACACGACCAATGCAGTATCATTTTGAAGTGCAAAGACGTTGAAACCCAGATTACTACTCTATATAGTATTGCGACATGCAGTGCTTTTATTCCTGTCTGCGTACGAAAAAAGCCTTGGTGACCAAACCAAGACTTTTCAAGAAGCTTACGACCTATCAATAGAACGAGAATCAGAACCACCCGACTTCTTGTTCATTATAATCTAGCTTACACCCTTATTGTACTATACGTTTTTTATATTTTCAACAGTCTGCATTCCTTTCACGCAATATTCATACTTCTAATACTGAAAGTTACCTTACACGACCTCTATCCATTGAAGATTCACGTCACACTTTACATACTTCATAGAAAAGATACAATAACATTACTATTTTTCAGTCTGTAGCTTGGTATACAATAAGAATATCCAAATACTAGGAGTGATCAGGATGACAAGTACTTTACTACTATTAGCTCTTACTTTGTGTGGAATAAGTGGACTATTTTCCCTAATTAGGAAGCTAACTACGCCAAAACAAGATGAGGCTAAACGTTTAATTATTATCGAATCATTGTCTATATTAGGAGTTGCATGGATAGGTATTGGACTATTCTTGTAACATACTTACACATTACTTTCGTTACGATTGAATAAAACTTATTATTCCGTCAATATTAGGGATAGGCATTAGCCAAAACTCATTTAAAGTCCTTAGTCTTTCTCCTTTCCCCTTGGAGATTCCTTGATCTGGAGCAGTTAGCTTTACTAACAGCTCCTTTTTTTGTATCTGTAAAAGCATGATATCATAGTATTACACAGAAAACATAATTACATCACTATAGTCGCTCTAGCCTGTTCGAGTACACCACAATATAAAAAACGCTTCCTATTTTTAATAGGAAACGTTACTTTTTCAGTTGTTACCCTTTTGATGTAGCATAATCCTCCACACTCCATATGCCACGTTTTTCTTTTTGTGTTTAATTTTGCGTCTTCTCCAAATAATCTACATACTTCGTATTGGGCTGATAAATATAAGCAATATGCGCTAATCCCCTTTCCACAGCATTTGATTTAAGAGTTGTCCATCGACCCACACGTAGGCTACTAATCTTTTAAACTTATCACGTTCCCCTACATCCATTTCTAACTCTACTTCTTTTCCCACTGGCGCATACTTTGCGGTAAATGCCGCTCCTTCTAATCCGAATGGTTGGAGCCCTAGTCTTGGATGATGTACTTCAGTCGTATCTTAATACATAGAAATCTCACATCCTCTACCTTACCGTTTGCTAACTTCACTCGAAACGTATCACCATCGATATGATCCAGTATCGTAGCTTTGATGATTCTATTAGCATTTTGTTTCTTACTCTCCCCAGGTACTGGGTTTATTGCTTGCTCGACCAATTCTGGATACTGCAGTTTACTCGTAAACTCTTCTTTTTTTACAGGTACGGACGCTGCTGCCTCATAACTATTCTCTTCTTTCTAATTTTGCTTTGTTTCTCTTTGTTTCGCTTCCTTTCTGCTGGTCTTTCTCCGCTACATTTCTTGTAACGGGAATTTCAGTGTCATCTTTGCTACTACACCCTGTTACCAATCCTAAAATCATGCACAATGTAGAAATGAACCATAAAAATCTCTTCATCGTATGCCTCCTTCTCTTCTTGTTTTCTTCCCTGACATCATAACGAGATTGGAATCATTGTTGGAAAAACGATGGATTTCTATGATGTAGCAAAGGTTTATGTATACATCCATTGCTGAACTATTCTACTCTTTCATACGGACTTTTTATGATATGTATGCAGGATTCACCCATACATATACCGAAACCCCAATAGGGAATCATTCCATTAATCACCATACCCATTTCATACCATTACATTTTGGAGGTTAAACAGGATGAAAAAAAAGAAGTTACAAAAATCAGCACTTTCTTTTACCCTACTCTTTTCTTTAGGTATTTCTTCTTTTCCGCTTACAACAACCATTCATGCGGATACACAAGGGGCACAAACTGCAGAAAAGAAACAAGTCTCTTTAACGGAGCGTACGTCATTATTTTTTGACTATCTCCAGCAAGATAAATATGCAGAAGCACTTCAGTTAACGTCTGCTGCTTTTCAATCCAAGTTTACGGCAAACATATTACAAAACTGGTGGACACAAAGTGGCGGGAGCAGGATTACAAGCATGGGAACACCTGTTATTAAAGAACGAAACTTAGTCCATCAAACGGTTGAAATTCCAGGAGCTATCGAAGGAACTACTATTCCACTACTCCTTAAATTCACGCCTGGCGGCAAAGTTGATGAAGTTGGCGTAAGGACGATGCCACAGAAATCTTATACCATCCCGCATCCTAGTTATGACCAACCTGATTCCTACCAAGAACGTGAAATCGTAATTGGAAATACTACATACCCGTTACCAGCCACATTAACGGTTCCAAAACATAAACCTGGCGAACAAGTACCTGTTGTGGTTCTTGTTCACGGTTCTGGTCCACAAGATCGTGACAGTACAATTATGGGAGCTAAAATCTTTAGAGACCTTGCAGCCGGTCTTTCATCAAGCGGTATCGCAGTGTTACGTTACGAGAAACGTTCCTTAGAACACGGTTTTAAAATGAGTGCAGAACCTGCTACATTAGACCGCGATACTACAGATGATGCCATATATGCAGCAAAATCAGCAGCGCAGCAGGAAGGTATTGACCCAGGTAACATTTTCATTCTCGGACATAGCCAAGGAGCTGGCGCTATGCCGCGTATACTAAGCAAAGCACCTTCATCTCTTGTAAGAGGAAGTATTTTAATGGCACCTCCTGCACGTCCTTTTACTGACATGCTCCTTGATCAGTATCAGTACCTCGGGGCACCTAAGGATTTTATTAATGAACTAAAAAAACAATTCGCTTATATTAAGGATCCTACTTTTGATCCAAATCACCCACCAGCTGGTTATAATTATCCTTCTCCACATTTCATGTATGATGTGACTCGTTGGCGTCCAGTTGAGGAAGTGAAATCACGAAAAGAACCATTACTGATTCTGCAAGGCGCACGTGATTATCAAGTAACTGTAAAAGACGATTTTACGAGATGGCAAGAAGGGCTTTCAAGCCGCAGTAATGTTCAGTTCAAAGAATATCCGAAATTGAATCACATCTTCACGGAGGGCGACGAGGAATTCAGTCACCCTAGTGAATACGAAGTCCCTTCCAATGTTCCTGCGTATGTCATCCAGGACATCGTTACATGGGTCAATGAGACAAAGAAATAAGAAAACAACAAAAGCCATCATGCAATCATCATTTCGTGATGGCTTTTGTGATATTAAAACATGTCATATCAGAAATTAATCGCTTCTATGAATTGATATTTTCACAGCGCTTATATGCTTCATATCTTGCTATTCCTGGCCCGTCAGTGCAAGAATACAAAATTTATTTCGATATGTAAGAATGCATATTATTTCTCTTGGATGTTATGATATACTCTCTTTGTGAGCTGATACGATATTTCTTTAGATTGGAAAACTAAAACCTCATTAACCCAAGTTGGGGGCGCCATTTGGCGTCTTTTTTTAGTTTTGCTCCATAGGCATTTAGCTTAGATATTGAACTAACCCCAAAACAAAAAATAAGCTGCCCATTTGGAAAACTTATGTACATCATTTTCGAATGCGGGAGTTCCATCTTTCAAAACTAACCTATAAATAGGGTTAGATGTATAAATTATATTAGTATCGGAATACTCTCGACTTGGGGTTACCGTAAATGCTTTCTCCTAATCATCCATATCGATAAATGACTTACTTCTGATCAATTTGCCTTTGTTGTTCTTCGTTTAAAAGGAGCTAGTTTTACATACGATAAAGCACTAAAAAAACTGTGCACAAAAACCTGCATGGTAACAAGTTTTTGGCACAGTTCTATTATTTAATCCCTTTCATAAGTACCTGAATCTTTGGAGCCATGAAATATAAAATAACACTTAAAACAATGGATACTCCGCCAATTACACCGAAATAAATAATCTCTGTTTCAGGATTATATAATCGCACAAGCTGCGCATTGATAGCTTGTGCAGATGCACTCGTTAAAAACCATAGACTCATTGTTTGAGCAGAGAACGCTGCTGGAGCTAGTTTTGTAGTAATAGATAAACCTACAGGTGATAAACAAAGTTCCCCGATTACGACTAGAAGGAAACTAATGACTAACCAAATTGGGCTAACAAGGGATTCGGTACCATGGATATATGCAGGAATAATCATCACTAAGAATGATAAACCAGCAAATAATAAACCGATAGCAAATTTATTTGCTGTACTTGGTTGGCGTGAATTCAGCTTTACCCAAAGCCAAGCAAATACTGGTGCTAGTAAAACAATATAAATAGGGTTTAAAGATTGGAACCATGAAGATTGAACCTCCAATCCTGCAAAGTTTAACTGCGTACGTTGATCAGCATAACTAGCTAAGATGATTGCTCCCTGCTCTTGAATCGCCCAAAACATTGTAGCAGCGATAAATAGTGGTATGTAAGCAATTAAGCGAGATTTTTCAACTTTTGTCGTCTTTGGACTACGGTACATAAAGACAAAGTAGCCTGTTGGAATTAGAATACCTAAGATACTTACAAGTAAAGTAAATCGATCAATCGTTAAAATACCTGTTGGAATTGTTAACACACAAACTTGTGCAATTGCGATAATACCAATGCTAAACTGTATAAGGACCTTTTTTCTTTCCTTGTCTGTTAAAGGATTTGGTACTTGCGTTCCTGCTAATCCTAGATTTTTCTTTTTCGTAAGAACATACATAATTAATCCAAATAGCATACCAATTGCTGCCACACCAAAACCTAAGTGGAAGTTATACTTTTGACCGAGTGTTCCAATCACAAACGGAGATAATAGTGCTCCTAAATTAATACCCATATAGAAAATACTGAAACCTGAATCACGACGAGTATCTGTTTCACTATATAAATCACCAACAATACTAGATACATTCGGTTTTAATAACCCTGTTCCAAGTACTAAAAATACCATTGAGATAAATAATGTACTAACCGTTCCTGGTAGAGCTAAGATGAGATGACCAATCATTATTAAAACGCCACCCCAAAATATTGTTCTACTTGAACCTAATAGGCGGTCAGCAATCCACCCACCAATAATGCCAGACATGTAAACTAACGAACCATAGATAGCCATAATGGATGCAGCTGTGGCGTGATCCATCCCTAAGCCACCTTTAGAAATGGAATAGTACATATAGTAAAGTAATATTGCTCTCATTCCATAGTAAGAAAATCGCTCCCAAAATTCTGTAAAGAATAGGGTAAATAGCCCTTTTGGATGTCCAAAGAAACCATTTTGTGGAACGGTGCGAATGATATCGCTTTTGTTAAGCTTCTCCATACAAATACACTCCTAATATACAAATATAATAATTCATTGTTAAGTATATACC
>NZ_JBEUTW010000343.1:0-8460 GCF_040492675.1 Bacillus sp. AP50 | reverse complement strand
ATATAGAATTCCCTTATGCCCAATGATTAAAATCTTTTCATATTAAAGCCGTAGATTCTAAGGACTTTTTGTTTTTATATTGATAAGTCATTTCTTGAATTTTGTATCATCGGAATTTATAATATAGTAAAACAAATTAAATATTAGGCGTTCAACTAATCTTTCATATAATTCGTCTCTTAATTATTTTGCTCATTGCGCTTTTTTATTTTCCTCACTATTTCAACTAAACTTTGTGTAATAATACATATTTCAAATACATTATTTCCTTTCACTCATACTTTTATCATTGAGTTTTTATTCACAAATTCGTAACACATACATATGAGTTATCATGCTAAAATTAGTTTATTCACAAGAAGAAGTTCTTCTTAATAAATCAATCATTTTTAATACCCTGTTTAAAGCCTTGCCCCCCTGCAAGGTTTTTTCCTATTTAAATAGAGTAGTAGTTTTCGTTATGCTTCTCTCCCCCTTGTTCCTTACCCTACAAATAATACTTCATATTTATTTTAATTTTTCAGCATCCGTACTCGCTCTGTTCGAGAGCTCTTTACCAAATATTCAATCTAATGATAAGATTGACCAAATTAATATTTTCGTCCATAACTGTATCAAAAAGTACACTAAAGAAAAAATAGCACTCTCACAATTAAGTAAACGCGAGCTTTTTCTTCTATCTACTTACTATTTAAGGTTAATAGTGATATAACCAGATTTAAAAATTCGACTTAAATTCATTGATGAATGGAGAGGTTTATATGAAATTGAAAGACAAAGTAGCAATCATAACTGGTGGTGCAAGTGGAATTGGCGAATCTACTGTTCGTCTTTTTATCGAAGAAGGTGCAAAAGTAGTTATTGCTGACTTTTCTGAACGTGGAAAAGAACTATCAGATGAATTGAATGCACATGGATATAATACGTTATTTATTAAAACTGATGTAACAAAAGAGGCAGATATTAAACAGCTAATTCATGAGACAGTAAGTACATACGGTAAATTAGATATTATGTATGCCAATGCCGGCGTTGCTGATGATGCACCAGCAAACGAATTATCCTATGAAAAGTGGAAAAGAACTATTGATATTAATTTGTCTGGGGTATTCCTTTCTGATAAATATTCGATTGAACAATTCCTTAAACAAGGTACAGGTGGTGTCATCGTTAACGCTGGTTCAATTCATAGTTTTGTTTCATTACCTACCCCAACAGCATACTCCTCTGCAAAAGGTGGTGTGAAACTATTAACTCAAAATTTATGTACTGCCTACGCTAAATATGGAATACGTATTAATGCGGTGTGCCCCGGTTATATTGACACCCCTTTACTTGGTAGTGTTAATCCTGAACAGAAAGAATATTTAGCTTCACTTCATCCACAAGGCAGACTTGGAACACCAGAAGAAGTCGCTAAAGCTGTCTTATTTTTAGCAAGTGATGATGCTAGTTTTGTTAACGGTACAACACTTCTTGTTGATGGAGGCTATACTGCACGTTAATTTAAAAATTTTGAAGCACCCTAAGAAATATATAGTCTTCAACAAGAAAAAGCGCCATCACAAGTGACGGCGCTTTTTCTATGTAAGAGCAACTAGAAGGTATCCTTCTAGCCTACTCCCATTTATAAGTCCAAAACTGTTCAAGTTGCAGCCATTTTAATGTTGCTGCATCTTTGTTTTTTATTTTTGCATGCGTGTCTTCAAGCATTGCTTCTGTTTGTGAACGGTGCGCACCTAATGCAGTTAATTTATGATCAAATACTTCACTAATGTTATTTACAACATCCGGTTCTCCTAATACTGCTTCACGATTTTTCGTAATCGCAACAGCATGGATAACTGGGCGCTCTTCTTTTGGCATACGTGATACAGCGCGAACGACAGCGCGGCCAAATGCATTATGATCTGGATGTACACCGTGCTCTGGATAAAATGTAATAATTCGAGATGGATTTACTTCTTGAATAATTGCTTCAATTTTGTCAGCAACGAAATCAACATCTTCAAATTCTAACGTTTTATCATGGAAGCCAAGCATTCTTAAATCTTTAATACCCATCGCTTCACAAGCATCTTTCAATTCTTTCTTACGGATATGTGGAATCGTTTCACGGTTAGCGAATACGTTCTTACCCATGTTACGTCCCATTTGTCCTAGAGTACCACATGCATACGTTACAGGTACTCCTTGATCTGTTAATAAGCGAATTGTTCCTCCCGCAGCATATGCTTCATCATCTGGATGCGGAAATACAACAAGTACATGTCTCTCCATAAGTTTCCCTCCTTCTTACTTAAATGGTGTTAAGCTTAACTCAAGTGCAACTGCTAGACGACCTAAATTATCATGTCCAGCTAATAATAAACGCTCTTGATCGTCTACTTCCCAGTGCGTAATACCTTCAGCATATACCCAACCGTGATCCATTTTCAAACCAACTCGGTATGGATTTGTTCCAGTTATCTTCCCGCGTTCAAAACGGATAATCGCATTTCGAATGAAAGCACCAACTGTCATCATCTTTTCATTTATGTGTGATGCATACGCTCCGTTTGTCGTTTCTAAATGAATATATACATCTTTATTTACAAAACGTTCAATTTCATTTTGAATAAGAGAACTATCTTTTACTATTTCCATCGGAATTCACCTCTTTAAACCATTTTACGCAAAAATAATGTAAATTGCTATCTCTATATTAGAGGACAACGCTCACTTTTCCTAATAATTTGCACTGTGTTTTTTATATTTTTTATATGATATGTAAAAAATACATTTTTTCCTTCACTTTGTTAAATAGTTTTCTTTCTTTTTTGAATTTGCTACAATATATTTTATCCCGTATTATTGCAGCGAGATACATTTCGACAATTGAATACATAATTTAAAGAAGGTGACATGATTGGAACAGTCAGCACATGAAGTAGCAAATTGGCAATATTATTTTGCAATTGCCGTATTTTTAATCACGTACGGATTTATTATTTCTGAGAAATTGAATCGTGCTGTAATCGCACTATTCGGTGCTGCTATTATGATTATTTTTGGAGTTGTAGATTTACATACTGCTTTCACATCACATATTCAATGGGAAACGATTACCCTTTTAATTGGGATGATGATTCTCGTACATATTACGAGTCAATCAGGCGTCTTTGAATTTGTGGCCATTAAAGCGGCAAAAGCAGCTGGTGGAAAACCGATTCGCATTTTATTATTACTATCCCTATTAACTGCTTTCGGATCAGCATTTTTGGACAATGTAACGACTGTTTTATTAATCGTTCCTGTTACATTATCCATTACACGTATTTTAAAAGTAAATCCTGTGCCTTATTTGATTTCAGAAGTGCTGTTTTCAAATATAGGCGGAACAGCAACATTAATCGGTGATCCACCTAATATTATGATTGGATCAGCAAACAAGCATTTAGACTTTAACGCCTTTTTACTTAACTTAGCTCCAATCGTAATTATTATTTCTATCGTGACACTTGGCATTATTTACTTCATGTATCGTAACAAACTAAAAACAACACCTGAACAAATCGAAAAACTAATGGCATTAAACGAAAAAGATTACATTAAAGATCAAAGCCTCCTTTTAAAATCTATTTCGATTTTAGGACTAACTATTTTAGGCTTCGTACTTCATTCGATTATTCATGTAGACGCTGCTGTTATCGCGATGACAGGCGCTACACTTCTTATGTTAATCGGCGTGAAAGAACATGATATTGAAGATGTATTTGCCCATGTTGAATGGGTAACCATTTTCTTCTTCGCCGGATTATTTGTTCTCGTTGGCGGGTTAATTGATATCGGACTTATCTCTTCACTTGCAAGAGAAGTAATCGACGTAACAAACGGTGACATCGGATTCGCAGCTATACTTATTTTATGGGTATCTGGCATCGCATCTGCGACAATCGACAACATCCCATTTGTCGCAACGATGATTCCTCTTATTCAAGACTTAGCTACAGGACTCGGACTATCTGTCGATTCTCCGCAAATCGAAGTACTATGGTGGGCGTTATCTCTTGGAGCTTGCTTAGGAGGAAATGGAACACTAATCGGTGCATCTGCAAACGTAGTCGTTGCTGGTATTGCAAAACGTGAAGGACATGGCTTCTCTTATATGGACTTCTTAAAAATTGGTTTACCATTAACTATTGTTGCACTCTTGTTATCACATGCTTATATATATTTACGTTATTTAATGTAAAAGTTGTATTGCATGAAATTATATCGTCAAATACAAAAGGTTTGCAGCATCCGTGCTGCAAACCTTTTTTCATCACCAAAATATACCGATAATTGCTAAACCACCTAAAATCATACCACCAATTTGTCCGACAATTGTTGGTGATAATTGAACACCTTTTCTCACTTCAACAACTGGTCTTTCGTGCCTTAGTTGCTGCACTTCACTTTGAAGTTGGTGCACACTTCCGTGTAACTCTTTAATAAGTTCTTTTAATTCGGCGACCTCTTCATTTACTGGTTTTGCCTTTTCTAAATTCATTTTACATGACTCCTTATAAATTCAATCAACACACTGTAAATTTTCGCCAATTACCATTATATCTCCTGCATACTACATATATAATTTCGAATGTACTTTCTAACCTTGCAGCTCTATCCATTCATCCCGCAATATCCCCATAATCATACGGTCAAAACACTTCCCATCTCTTTGAACCGCTTCTCTCATACAGCCTTCCATTTGAAAACCCATCTTTTTATACAATGCAATGGCAGGTTTATTATACGAAATAACATCGAGACCGATGCGGTGTAAATTCAATTCATAGAAAGCATACTTTAGAATAAGATGTATTGCTTCTTTCCCATATCCTTTTCCTCTATCATTCGCATCTCCTATACCAATGGCTAATAAACCTGTTTTGTTATTCCACTCTATACCATGAATCGCCACAAAACCAATTAAGCGATCTTCTTGAACTGTCCTTACCATGAAAGAAACACTATTCGATCTCCGTCCTTTTAATAACTCATCACTTGCTATTTCATTTAAAGATTGCGGGAATGCTACATCTGTATCAACATTTCTTAAATACTCACTATCTTCTTGCCACATAGCCATTACTTCAGCATCTGTTTCTCTCATAGCTGATAATTTAATCGTTTTATTTCGAAAAAGATTCATTGTCATTTCAAACTCCCCCTTTTAAATAACAGGGATACTTATTTTAGACTATTTATCCCCTTATTCCATAAACTGTTTCATAAACGGGATACTTACAATAAGCGCTGACATTGGCACATCTCCTCCATATTGAATTAACTTCATTGTATAATTTTTTATTTATTCTAACAATAATAGAAAGGCCCTCCAAATTTAGAGGGCCTTTCCTAATAGCAAAACTATATTATTTCGTAAACATTTTCTCCGCTTCATCCATTGCCATTTTGTTTCCTAAAGCAGAATAGTCCAGCCATGGTTGATCATTGATAATGTATACGTGCTTGCCTTTAACTGCTTTTAAGTCTTTCCAAATTGGCGTTTCTTGAAGTTGTTTAAATGCTGCTTTTGCTTTATCATCTCTATTTACAACAACGAAAATCGCATCTGCATCAAAGTCAGGTAATACTTCTTGTGAAATGACTTCGAAAGGGCGGTTTCCATCAATTTTCTCTACACCATTTGCAGGCTGTAACCCTAAGTCTTGGAATAAAATTGGTCCCATCGGTCTTTTCGTACTAAATACACGCAATTCTTTTGCAGTAACGCGAATTGCCATTACTTTTTCGTTATTACCTAGCTCTTTATCTATTAAACCTTTTACTCGTTTTGATTGCTCTTCGTAATCTTGAATATATTTATCTGCTTCTTTCTCACGGTTTACAAGTTTACCAACTTGTTTTAAATGATCTCTCCACGTACCTTCATCTAAATTGAAAGAATGTGTTTTTGCAATTTTTTCGTATTTCGCTACATCTTTACCAGCATATTTTTCATCAACATAAATGTCAGTTGGCTTTAATTGAAGTAACGCTTCCATATTCGGATCTGTTACAACACCAAGCTTCTTCGTATCTTTCAACTTCTCTTTAGCGTGCGGTAAGAAATCTTTTAAATCTCCACCAATAACAGAACCTACTGGTGTAATTCCTAATGCAAGTAAATCATTTGTTAAATGAATAGACATTGAAGCAATTTTTGGGTCATTACTTTTTTCCGTTTTTTTCGTTGCCTCTTCATTAGATTTCGTTTGACCACATGCTGCTAATACTAAAATACACATGATGCTAAATAAAATAGTAAGTTTCTTTTTCATATGTTCTCCTCTTTGAATTATTTATTTTGTTTTTGTAAGTAAATAAAGAAAATACGGTGCTCCTAATGCGGCCACTACTACACCAGCCGGAATAGAATTTGGCTCAAATATAGAGCGACCTATCGTATCTGCTAGTACTAAAATAATCATTCCGATAATGCCAGCTAAAGGAAGAAAGTGTTGATATGTAGTACCTACTAACTTCCTCGCGATATGCGGAGCAACTAAACCGATAAAACCAATCCCTCCTGCCATCGATACACTCCCGCAAGATAATCCAACCGCTGTAGCTAAAAGTAATAACCGTTCTTTTTGAACAGGAACACCAAGTCCTGCTGCTACACTATCACCTAGTGACAATGCATTTAACGTTTTAGATTTTAACCATGCATACGGGGTAAGTATGCAAATCCAAGGTAATAACGCTAGGACATGAATCCAATCCCTTCCCCACACGTTGCCAACTAGCCATCTAGAAGCGAATGTATACGTCTCATCATTTAACTTGAGAGAGAAAAATAACGAAATTGCACTAAAGCCAGCTGAAACAGCAATACCAACGAGAATAAGTCTAATGGGAAGTAAACCTTTCGACCGATCACTCGCAAGTAAAATAATAAGAAATGCAGCTAATAACCCTCCGCCAAATGTAAATAACGGTATTAAAATCGATGCATTCTCATTAATAGAATGAAAGAAAGTAACGAATATAATTAGCCCGAAAGATGCACCTGCATGCAGCCCAAGAATACCAGGATCTGCAAGTGCATTCCGTGATAACCCTTGCAAAATCGCACCGGAAATACCAAGACCAATACCGGCTAACATCGTGATTATTATTCTTGGCATACGATAATCATATAGCACGGTTGCACTCTCAAAATTACCATAACCCAAAAGTGTTTCAATTACTCTAAGTGGCGCTATACTCAGTGTCCCTGTATTTAAACTAATTAAAATTACAGCGATACTTATACATCCGAAGATTGTAGTTACAGTAATAGCTCTCTTTTTATCCTTGTTAAAAAGATCCTTCACTTATAACTCCCTCCCAACTTTACGTGCTATATAGAGGAAGAATGGAACTCCAACAAGAGCTACCATAATCCCTATCGCAAGTTCCTTAGGAGGATTTACTGTTCTTGCCCCTAAATCAGCTACAACTAATAACATAGCTCCTAATAATGCTGACATAGGAATAATGAGTCTATAATTAACACCAACTAATTTTCTAGCAATGTGCGGGATAACTAGTCCTACAAATCCAATAGAACCAACAGCTGAAACAGAAACACCTGCCAGAATAACTACTATAATCATCCCTAGTATTCTCGTTCGGTTCGTTTTCACTCCTAAATTTGTAGCAACATCATCTCCCATTGATATGAGTGAAATAGATCTCCCTAGCATTGTCGCGAAAATAATCGTTATAAGAATAATAGGGACTAAAAATTTCAAGTGTTCCCACTTAACCCCTGCAACACCACCAGCATACCAAAACGCTAAATCTTGGCTTAAATCATAATAAATCGCAACACCTGAACTTAATGAATGTAAAAGTGCTGCCATAACCGCTCCAGCAATCGTTAACCTCATTGGTGTTAACCCGCCTGATGTTGCTGATCCAATAACAAAAATAAGCACTGTACTTAAGACAGCTCCAATAAAGGAAACAATCATTAAATAGGAATACGGCATATGTGGGAAAAAAGCAAAACTAAGTGCTACTACAAACATCGCACCTGCATTTATTCCGAGTACACCTGCATCAGCTAAAGGATTTCGTGTTACACCTTGCATAACAGCACCAGCAACCGCAAAAGCTGCCCCTACAACTGCTGCTCCAATTACTCTCGGGAGCCTTAATTCATAAATAATTTGGTGCTGTGTTAGTTTCGGATTATAATCCAAAACCGCTGCCCACACCGTTTGTACATGAATATCTTTTGCACCAAATGAAATGGCTAAAAATATAGATCCAATTAAACATAAAATTGTTAAGCTCATGAAACATATGAACTTAATATGTATCCAGCGGTTATTACCAGCATGTACAGTAGACTTATGTAACATGTTTCATTTCATCCTTTATATTCAGTTGTTTTTTGTAATTATTTTTTATTTATAATTACTATTGATAATAATTATC
>NZ_JBEUTW010000342.1:0-5186 GCF_040492675.1 Bacillus sp. AP50 | reverse complement strand
ATCTATAGCGTTACGAAAGTAGCATATTTTACTGTTTGAATGGAAAATTAGTTATAAAACGATAATCTTTTTAGGCGTGAAAATATATAAATGAGGTGAAATTTAATAAAATATCGGTATAATTGTTACAAAATCAGTCGAAGTATGGAAAAAATTACGCCTTGATTTTCGTCTGTTACATAGTATTTTTGCAATAATAGAATTAGATAATAGCCTTAGTACCTATAAATAATGAAGAGTATTAGAATGATAGTTGTAACGTGAAACATATATAATAGAAGAAACTCAATTTAGTAGATAAATAAAAAACGTAGGAGTGTAAACTCCTACGTTTTTGTTTATTCATATCGTAAACATTCAATTGGATCCAGTTTGGCAGCTTTGTTAGCTGGTAGTAAACCGAATATAATACCGATTAACATGGAGATACCTACTGCAAGAAGTCCAAGTTCTTTTGAGACAACGAGTGGCCATCCAGCAAAGATTGAGACGATCCAAGCGAAGAAAATACCGAGCATGAATCCGATGAAACCACCAAGTCCTGTTAAAATACAAGATTCGATTAAGAATTGTGTTAATACTTTACCACGTGTTGCACCAAGTGCTTTACGAATACCAATCTCACGTGTACGTTCTGTTACAGATACGAGCATGATGTTCATTACACCGATACCACCAACAAGTAAGGAGATAGCAGCAATACCACCAAATACCATTTTCATCATACCGATTGATTCGTCTAGTTGTTTCGTAAATTCACCTAAGTCTTGTGCTTCGAATTTGTGCTCAAATTTAGGAGCTTTCATTTCGTTTAAGACAGAAACGGCTTGTTTTTCTACACTTTTACGTTCTGTCGGAGAGGTCATTGTTAATCTTACAGAGTCATACTCATTTACTCCTGAAATGACAGGCGCATTTTCAAGTGATGTATAACCTTCAGGCATAGGCATTCCAAAGTCGTTTTTCGTTTCGTATACACCAACTATTTTATACGGCTTTCCTTTTATATCTGTGTATTGATTTGATTCCCAACCACTACTAAATAATTTGTTGAAAGCTTCTTCATTTAATATAACAGCAGGGATTGCTTGGTTTAATTCACTGTCATTTAATTCACGACCGTGAACTAATTTTATTTTCGAATCTGTCATAAAGGCGCCTGTTCCACCTTTTAAATCAAGATTTACATCTTTTGAACCAGCAGATGCTTTTACTTTCATACTTACGTCTGGATACACATCTTTAACGCCTGGTACAGTTTGGAGACGGTTTAGCATATCAGGTGTGATTTTGGCACTATCTGTTCCGTAATCAGGATTGTTGTAGTAAATCGTTACTTCGTTATCTTTTCCTTGGCCTAATTCTTTTTTAAACTTTGCGTTTGTACCATCACCCATTGAAATGATAGTAATAATGGCACTAATACCGATAATAATACCTAACATCGTTAAAATAGAACGCATTTTATGAGCAAAGATAGAGGAAAGGGCCATGCGTATATTTTCACTCGTATTCAAAATTAACCTCTCCAATCTTGGACGATATTTCCGTCACGAATTACAATTTGACGTGCTGCAGCTTCCCCGATTTCACGGTCATGGGTAATCATAATGATTGTTGAGCCTTGTTTATTTAATTCGTAAAAGAGGTCCATAATTTGTGTGCTTGTTTTCGTATCAAGTGCTCCCGTCGGTTCATCGGCTAAAATGAATTTTGGGTTATTTACGATTGCACGTGCAACAGCGACACGCTGCTTTTGTCCACCTGATAATTCGTTCGGTAAGTGAGTAGCGCGATCAGCTAAACCGACTTTTGTTAAAGCAGCTAATGAGCGCTCGCGTCTTTCTTTTTTATCGACTCCAGCGTAAATAAGAGGTAGTTCTACATTTTGAAGCGCTGTAAGTCTCGGTAATAACATGAAGTTTTGGAATACGAATCCGATCTCTTTATTACGTACGTGTGCAAGTTCTGTTTCAGTCATGTTTGAAATATTTTGACCGGCTAGTTCGTACGTACCTGTCGTCGGTTTATCTAAGCAACCGATAATGTTCATTAATGTTGATTTACCAGAACCAGAAGGTCCCATAATAGAAGTGAATTCTCCTTGGTTCAGTGTTACGTCAATTCCGTGTAATATTTGAACGGATTCTGCACCATTTTGGAAGGATTTCGTGATGCTTTTTAAGTTAATCACTGGGCGACAACCTCCATACCATCTTTTAAGTCTTTTTCAGGTTTAGAGATAATTTCCTCTCCTTTTTTCACTCCAGAAACTTTTGCTTCGCTATCAGTCTCGAATTCAACAGTAACTGCTTGTTCTTTCGCCTTACCGTCTTTTACAACGAAGACAACATTTTTGTCACCTTTTTTCACAATACTGCTTTTCGGAACAATTGTACCAGTTGCTTCGCCAGATTTACTTGTTACGTAAACGTGGAAACCGTTTTGTAATTCGTCACTATTATCTAATGTGACAGTGAATTGATAGTTAGAAACAGTTTTATTTTCATCCATGCTCTTTAATGGTGTAGAACCGATTTCTGTTACTTTTCCTGTCCAAGTCTTACCAGCGACAGTTTTTGATGAAACAGTTACTTCTTGCCCAACTTTCATACTAGCAAGCTCATATTCAGAAAGTTGACCTTTTACTTTAAATTGACCAGCGTGACGAAGAGTAATTCCGCTCATACCTGTTTTTTCGTCAGCAGTTTTCACGATATCATCAATTACGCCATCAGCAGGACTTGTTACAGAAAGAGTGTTTACTTTCTCTTTTGCTGCTTTAATCATTTCATCAGCTTTTTCAACTTCAAACTTTTTCATTTCAAGTTGTGATTCTAATTGCCCAACTTCAGCTTCTGATGCTTTTAATGCTTCAGCAGGAAGGCCTGCATTTTTATCTTTTTGTAATTTTTGTTTCGCCGCATCAATTTGTTTTTGGAACAACGTTACTTCTTTTTGTGCGATTTTCTTTTGCATTTCTGCTTCTGTTACACCTTGTTTAGCAGTCGGGTCATTGTATTTAAATAGAAGCTGACCTTTTTTCACTTCATCGCCTTTTTTTACAGCTAATTCATATGTTCCTTTTGTTGGATCGAATGAAATAGTTTCAATTCCATTTGGAATAACTTCGCCACCAAATTTTTGCGCGTTTTGGATTTGTTTTTCAGTTACTTTATATCCGCTATATGCCATTGCTACTTCTGAACCGCCCCCAGCAAATGCAAAGTATGATCCAGCTGCAATTCCGATTGCTACTACACTAGTAATTAACACCTTATTTTTCTTTTTCATCTATTTATCACCTTTTCGTTCGTTTTAGTATCTACATTAAGTATAGAAGAGGTGAAGAATCTGACAAATCGTTTTAGCTTACAATAACCTTACAGTTTTGTAAGGTATGAATATGTAAATGTAAGGTAGAGGTTGTCCTATTGTAAGCAAATGAATTGACTCGTTGTTTCTTTCTTACAATAATATTGTATGAAGGAGAGGAGGAAGGAAGATGGAAGCTTATTTTAGCGCGCACCCATTAAAACCATTTATTCCATACTCAAGGCAACACGCCATTATATTATTTATTATGTTGGTGGGGATATTTTTTCTGTATCAATACCAAGATTTATTACGTCAAAATGAGTGGAATATAACGGTTCGATATGCGATTGCATTTTTATTTATAGGGAGTGAAATTGGGCTTCATATGTGGGAGTGGAAAGCGGGGATTTTTGAGCTAGCTACTTCATTACCGTTTGAGTTATGTACAATTAGTTTATTGTTAGCGTCGATTATGATTGTAACGAAAAGTTATCGAATATATGAGATTGTATTTTTTACGGGAATTATTGGTGCATCACAAGCCATTTTAACACCAAATTTGCAATATGCTTTTCCGCATTTTCGTTTCATTGAATATTTTATCGCGCATGTATTGCTTATTTGGGCACCACTCTTTATGACTTGGGTGGAAGGCTATAGACCGACCTTGCAATCTATTAAGCGTACGATGATATTTTTAAACATATTGATTCCGCTTGTTTCGTTTGTGAATTACAAAACAGGTGGTAATTATATGTTTTTAGCTCATAAGCCAGAAACAGCTTCATTACTCGATATGTTAGGACCGCATCCTTACTATATTATTTCATTAGAACTCGCAGCGCTTATTGGATGTTTTATTTTATATATTCCGTTTGCAAAAAGAGAAAGGCATGCGCATAAAGAATCACTAGGATCATAGCTTAGTGATTTTTTGTCTTTAAAATATTTACAATTCAGAAAATTAAGAATAAAATTAGGGGGTAAATTATAGAGAGAGAAGGGTGAAAATGGTCAAAAAGGTATTTTTGAATGGGATGGAAGTGACGATTCAATTTCTTATTTCGATTTTGGGGATTATTATGTTAGGGGCTCTGCCGAAATTGTTTTATGGATTTAAGCTGGATGTATCAAAGTACATACAGAGTTTAAAAGAAGTGTTTGTGAACTTAATGGATATTTCCAATTTGCAATATGTGAAAGGTAAATTTTTATTTCCGCAGCTGTTCGTTCATTATAAAGAAACGATTATTATTTTTTTAGCTGCTTTTTTTATTTCATTATTTGTAGCATTTTGTATTGTTTATGTAATTATGAGTAGTTCACCGCGTATGCAACATCGAATTAAATCATTTCTCATCTTCCTAGAATCCATTCCAGATATCCTTCTTATTTTAGTATCACAAATTTTAGTTGTATGGTTTTTTAAACAAACAGGTTTTTTACCTTTTCAAATTGCTTCAATTGGAGGCGAGTCGATTAGGGGGTTGCCAATATTGTGTTTGAGCATCCCGACTACGATTATGTTTGTAAAAATGGTCGTGCTTCGTTTTGAAAATGAACTAGAAAAAGATTATGTACTATTTGCTAAGGCGAAAGGGCTGGGGCGCTTTCATATTTTAAATCGTCATATTTTACGAAATGTGTTGCTTAGTACATTATTCTTTGCGAAAACGAATATCTTTTTTATGTTATCTAATTTATATATTATAGAATGGATTTTTAATACGGGTGGTATTTTTATGTTTTTGAAATCGTATTTCGGTATTAGAGTTGAGGTTTTCATCGTTAGTGTGCTTCTTATATATATTCCGATTTTTATTTTATTTAAATTGTTTCATTATCTCATTCCGGCTGCGATGAAGGAG
>NZ_JBEUTW010000341.1:0-5323 GCF_040492675.1 Bacillus sp. AP50 | reverse complement strand
GAATATATAGGATAAAAATACGAAATAATGATTATTTAGAAAAACTGTTATATAAGTCAGATGACATACAAGTGATACAAATAGCAGAAATGGACTTTTATTCAGAACTTTTAAAATTCAACAAAAGTAAGCGTTTTATAAAAAACAAGCTATAATGAGGGCAGATTATAATTTATGATAAGTCACATGTATTTTAGTCATTATCGTAACAAGTGAAGTTGACTAAATCATGAGAGAGTAACACGAGAATTATAATAGGAAAGATATTACTATTATTTGTCATAAGTCTTTTTCACTTTTTAGCTAAACGATATGATTAGCGAGTGTATCTATTGCAAGTTCCTTAGTTGAAGCTTTTTATTAATAAGGTGGTGGAGATTTAATTGGTATACCACTCTTTAAAAGAGTTCAGAACATCAGCAGGTAGTCTAGGTGGAATAGCAGGTGCAAATTTAGTTGCATTAGCAATGGTTATATCACTTGTTTATGCTATGCTTGCAATGGCTTCTGTGTTAAACTTTGGATTGCTACCAGACTTTATTGTGGATTATCTTGTATCATTTTTAAATGAAAATAATGCTAAGATTCTTATGTATTATGATAACTGGTATTATTTCAGGTTATATTGGATTACTTTTATTCAAAAACTATCCAATTCGTATAGCAGAACAAATTCGTGGTACAACTGGAAAAGCGACAGATGTAGCAGCTTAATAGAATAGTAGAATAAATTTTTTTCATAGAGGTTTAGGGGGAGTTATGATGAAGTATCGCTCAGTATTTGATATTATCGGTCCAGTTATGATTGGACCATCAAGTTCACATACAGCAGGCGCGGCAAGAATGGGGCAAGTTGCTCGCCAGCTGTTTCGTCATGAACCAGAAAGAGTAAGCATTTCGTTATATGGATCATTTGCAAAGACGTATCGAGGGCATGGTACGGATGTAGCACTAATCGGTGGAATATTAGGATTTGAAACAGATGACTTACGTATTCCAGAGGCGCTAGAAATAGCAAAAGAGCGCGAAATTGAAGTGGAATTCATTGAAGAAGATGCCAATGCACCTCATCCAAATACAGCGAGAATTCGTTTGTATAAAGGTGAAGATGAAATTGAAGTTGTTGCTTGCTCAATTGGTGGCGGTAAAATTGAAGTTGTAGAATTAAACGGATTCGATCTTCAATTATCAGGCACGAGCCCAGCACTACTTATTGTAAATAACGATCGCTTTGGTGCTATTGCAGCGGTAGCTTCAATCCTTGCGAAACATGAGATTAACATTAGTACGATGAGTGTATCTCGTAAAGAAAAAGGAAGAAGAGCGCTTATGGTCATCGAAACAGATGAATTATTAGCAGATGAAGTAATTGAAGAAATAAAAGCGCAACAAAATATTTGTCAAGTAACTATTATGGAATAATTGCAGGGGGGACACACCATGTTTCGGAACGCAGCGGAACTAGTGGCGCAAGCTAAAGAACAAAATGTAAAAATCGCAGAAATTATGATTCAATGTGAAATGGAAACAAGAAGTATTTCACGTGAAGAAGTAATTGCTGGTATGGAAAAGAACTTAGTAGTGATGGAGCAAGCAGTAGAACGTGGTATTCGCGGCGTGAAATCACCAACTGGTTTAACTGGTGGAGATGCTGTAAAAGTTCAAGCGTATATGAAGAGTGGAAAAGGCTTATCTGGAGATACGATTTTGGATGCAGTAAGCAAAGCTGTTGCAACAAATGAAGTAAACGCAGCGATGGGAATTATTTGTGCAACACCAACAGCAGGGTCTGCTGGAACAGTGCCAGGTGTACTATTTGCACTAAGAGAAAAATTGCAGCCTACACGTGAAGAAATGATTGAATTCTTATTTACAGCAGGAGCTTTCGGTATGGTTGTTGCGAATAACGCTTGTATTTCTGGTGCGGCAGGAGGATGCCAAGCTGAAGTTGGTTCAGCAAGTGGAATGGCGGCTGCAGCTGCAGTTGAGATGGCTGGTGGAACACAAGATCAAGCAGCTACAGCGATGGCAATTTCATTAAAGAACATGCTTGGTTTAGTGTGTGATCCTGTTGCAGGACTTGTAGAAGTACCTTGTGTAAAACGTAATGCAGCAGGAGCTGCAAATGCGATGATCTCAGCAGATTTAGCATTAGCTGGTGTAACGAGTACAATTCCATGTGATGAAGTAATTGAGGCAATGTTTAGAATCGGACAAACGATGCCAGTAGCACTTCGTGAAACAGCAGAAGGTGGACTTGCAGCAACGCCGACTGGTCGTCGCCTGCAAGAAGAGATTTTTGGGAAGAACAATAACTAAGTGTAATTATAGAAAAAGGAGCTCAAATAAACTTGAGCTCCTTTTTCTATTTTTCTTTTGTTAGTTGTTCTAATGTTTTTCCAAGATTATGTGATCGTTTCGTTGCCTGTGTAATACAAGAAACAAGTGCTTGTTGAAATTTATGTTCTTGTAATACTTCAATACCTGCCTCAGTAGTTCCACCAGGAGAAGTAATTTCCTTTCGCAAAATAGAAGGGTGTTTGTCACTTGCTTTTAACATTTCAGCAGCACCAATCATCGTTTGAAGAATAAGTGATTTTGCAACATCTTCTTTTAAACCAATTTTTGTTGCAGCTTCTTCCATAGCTTCCACTACGTAATAAATATAAGCAGGTCCACTTCCGGATAATGCAGTGACAGCATGCATATCTTCTTCCTCTACAACAGAGACGAGACCAATCGTTTCAAATAAAGATGTTGCAGTGTGAATATGTTCCGCTGTTGCATGTTTTGAAGGGGAGATAGCGGTAGCTGATTTTAAAATGGCTGCGGATGTATTTGGCATTGCACGAATAATTGGAACGTCTTTTTGAAGTAGTTTTCTAATTGAGTGAGTAGAAACACCTGCTAGTAATGAAATAATAAGCACGTTATTATTTATGTATTCTTTAAAAGGGGTAAGCGCCTCTGCAACATCCTTTGGTTTCATTGCTAGAAAAAGAATATTTGCATCAGTAAGTAATTCTTTTTTATTATGAGTACCTTTGACACCGTATTTTTTATGTAGCTCTTGTAATCTTGTCTCGTTAGAACGATTACTTACAGTAATTTGTTCACCTTTAACGACATTTGCATGTAACAAGCCACCAATAATAGCTTCGGCAATAGAGCCTGCACCGAGAAAGGAAATGTTTTGAATAGACATGATGTTCCTCCTTTAATTTTGGTTAGAAATTCTTATAAATGTACATACATTCGTTTTTTTATAGGAAACCCCTCTTTTTATCTGAAAATAATGACAAATATATATAGAAGTTGTAAACTGAAGAAGTATTCATTTTTGAACCGGAAAGAGACAGGGGGGCTAAGCATGACGGCGATTCACCGAATGGAGATTCCTGTACCATTTGCAGTGGAAACTGTGAATGTGTTTTTAGTTGAGGGGGAGACATTAACATTAATTGATACAGGGACGAATACAGAAGAGGCAAGGAATGCGTTAGAAAGTCAATTAGGTGCATTAGGACATACGATAGAAGATATTGAAACAGTAGTCATTACGCATCATCATGCAGATCATTGTGGACTTTTAAATATATTTTCTGAGAAGACGAATATTATTGGACATCCTTGGAATGAGCCTTGGATCACACAAAATCCAGAATTTTTAAAGCGGTATCATGAATTTTTTAGAGAGACGGCCTTACAGTTTGGTGTGCCAGCGGCATTTTTGAAAGACGAGTCGTTATTGACGACGAGGACACTTAAATATTCTTGTAATAGATCGTTAACGCATACTGTGAGAGAAGGAGATCGTATTGATTCTTTGCCTGGATTTATAGTACTTGAAACACCAGGTCATGCTTCTACTCATATTTCTTTATATAGAGAATCTGATGGAATATTAATTGGTGGAGATGCTCTCATCAGTCATATTTCTTCGAATCCAATACTAGAACCACCATATGAAGGGCAAACAGAACGGGCACGCCCATTACTACAATATAATCAAACATTACAGCGTTTAAGCGAAATGAATATTTCACGCATTTTATCAGGGCATGGGGAAGATGTTCTAAATGTGAAACAACTTATTGAAACGAGATTACAAAAGCAAGAAACACGTGCTTTTAAAGTGCTTGAGTTATTAAAGGAAAAACCAATGACAGCATTTGAAGTATGTGTAAAACTATTTCCGGTATTATATAAAGAACAATTACCACTTACTATTTCAGAAACGGTTGGACAATTGGACTATTTAGCATATAATCAACAAGTGATGATTGATGAATCATCGCAACAATTGATTTATTATGCAAAGTAGGTGACAGCAATGACAGGACGTTTACAAAATAAAGTAATCGTCATTACAGGTGCTTCTAGTGGGATTGGTGAGCAAGTTGCAATGCAAGTTGCAGCACAGGGAGCGACTCCCGTATTAATGGCTCGAACAGAAGAGAAACTACAAGCGTTAGTAGACAAAATTAAAGAAACTTATAATACGCCTTGCTATTATTATGTATTAGATGTAAGTGAAGAGATGGAAGTACAGTCTGTTTTTTCAAAGGTATTACAAGAAGTGGGACGTATTGATATATTAGTAAACAATGCGGGATTTGGTATTTTTAAAACGTTTGAAGATGCGTCAATGGATGAAGTGAAAGATATGTTCCAAGTAAATGTATTTGGATTAGTAGCATGTACGAAAGCGGTACTACCTTATATGGTAAACAAGAACGAAGGACATATTATTAATATTGCTTCCCTTGCCGGAAAAATTGCAACTCCGAAATCAAGTGCGTATGCAGCAACGAAACATGCTGTATTAGGATTTACGAATAGTTTACGCATGGAATTAGCGAATACAGATATTTATGTTACAGCAATTAATCCAGGTCCGATAGATACAAACTTTTTTGAAATAGCGGATCAATCTGGTACCTATGTAAAGAATATGGGACGTTACATGTTAAAACCAACATACGTAGCAGAACAAATCGTAAAGTCGATGCACACGAAAAAACGTGAAGTAAACTTACCGAAGTGGATGGGAATTGGCCCGAAACTTTATGCTTTATTTCCAGGTTTATTTGAACGTGTAGCAGGTAAATCATTAAGTAAAAAATAGGAGATTTCCACATGGAAATCTCCTATTTTTTATTGTTTTCCAGTCACATAATCATAAACAATATCCTCAATCTCCTCGTATAAATCAATTTCAATATTTGAATGAGTCACCGTTTGAATATGTTTCACTAGCATTTCCTGATCTTCTTTTGATATTGGACTGCATTGATATTGCTGAAAACTTTTTATAATCATT
>NZ_JBEUTW010000340.1:0-4064 GCF_040492675.1 Bacillus sp. AP50 | reverse complement strand
GTTTGTTAATGCAAGAGTTGACGTACGTGGAACTGCACCTGGCATATTAGCAACTGCATAATGAACAACGCCGTGTTTTTCGTAAGTTGGGTTGTCATGAGTTGTAATACGATCAGTTGTTTCGAAAATACCACCTTGGTCAATCGCGATATCTACAACGACAGAACCTGGTTCCATTGATTGAATCATTTCTTCAGTTACAAGTTTTGGCGCTTTTGCACCTGGAATTAATACTGCACCAATAACAAGGTCAGATTCTTTAACAGCTTCTGCAATGTTGTATGGATTAGACATTAATGTTTTTACTTGGTTACCGAAAATATCATCTAATTGACGAAGACGTTCTGCACTTAAGTCAATGATTGTTACATCTGCACCTAAACCTACTGCAATCTTAGCTGCGTTTGTACCAGCTTGACCACCGCCGATGATTGTTACTTTGCCGCGTTTTACCCCTGGAACGCCTGCAAGTAAAATACCTTTACCACCTTTGTTTTTCTCAAGGAATTGTGCACCGATTTGTGCAGACATACGACCAGCTACTTCACTCATAGGTGCAAGTAATGGTAAAGAACGATTGTCTAATTGTACTGTTTCGTATGCGATTGATGCAACTTTGTTATCGATTAATGCTTTCGTTAATTCTGGTTCTGGAGCTAAGTGTAAGTATGTGAATAAAATTAAACCTTCACGGAAATAGCCGTATTCACTTGCTACTGGCTCTTTTACCTTCATAACCATATCTTGATTCCATGCTTCTTCAGCAGTTTCTACAAGTTTCGCACCAGCTTGTACGTATTCTTCATCCGTAAAGCCAGATCCTAAACCTGCTCCTTTTTGAACAAAAACTTCATGACCATTTTGTACTAAATGTACTGCTCCCGCTGGCGTCATTGCCACACGGTTTTCATTGTTTTTAATTTCTGTTGGAATACCGATACGCATGATTAGTTCCCCCTTGAGTTATGAAATGACCCCTGAATCATTTTTTTAAAGCGCTTTCTACGCTCTTATATTTTAACATAATATCTCAATATTTGACAAAAAATAACACGAGTTTTCCGATAGATTTAATTTTATATTAAAGGACAGTATTATCCGCACCTCTCAGCACAATGGATAAACTGTCCAATTATTCGAAACTTCATCTTATTTTATTCTATCGATGTCTATGAATAACATCCACTGCACCAGTAACTTCAATAATTGTACCGGTAATCATATCGGAATCGTCCTCACATAAAAACGAAATGGTTCTTGCAATATCTTCACCTGTTCCAGATCTACCAATCGGTGTGTTATGCTCTTTCAGCTGACGTGCTTCTTGAATAGTTGCCTCTTTCATCTCGCCTATAATATCACCAGGACATACCATGTTCGCAGTAATACCATACTCCGCTTCTTCATAAGCAACTGTTTTCGTTAATGAAACAAGTCCTACTTTCGCTGCGGCAAAAGCTGAACGATAAATCCATCCCGGTGCACTATCCGCCCCTTGAAATCCGTAATTAATAATACGGCCAAAGTTCTGTTTTCTCATGACCGGAACGACAAGTTTTAATAAATGAAATACCGCTGTTAAATTTCCCTGAATCATTTCATTCCATTCATCTTCTTCATAATCAACTAACTTTTTTCGTTCAAATACATATGGACCAGCATTATTAATTAAAAAGTCAATTTTGCCAAAACGGCTCATCGCTTCTTCTACTATTTTATGTAAATCTTCCTTTTTCGTGACATCCGCTTGCACGAATTGTAGACGCTCTTCCACATCTTTATATGTTTCTTTCATCGTTTCCATAGCCGTGGTATCGCTATGGTACGTTACTGTTACTGAATAGCCTTTAGCCAATAACTTTTCTGTTACTTGCTTTCCTAAACCTTTCGTACCGGCTGTAATGAGCGCATGTCTCACAAAACTGCCCCCTTTTAAATTGCTATACTTCATATGTAACAAGTTCTCGCTCCAATTACAACTAAAATGAATTGAAACAGAGTTTTCAAAATTCTGTAACGTTTCTGGCAAGCACGTTACCAAAATTTGTTTTATACTTAAGTTGTAAACAGTTATAAAACAGATTGGGAGGAATTTACTATGAATAATACATATACAAATATTTTAATCGCGGTGGATGGTTCTAAAGAAGCAGAAAAAGCCTTTAAAAAAGCAATTCAAGTCGCAAAGCGCAACAATGCAACATTAACAATTGCTCATATCGTTGATGTAAAAGCATACTCAGCAGTAGAAGCTTATAGCCGTGCAATTGCTGAACGGGCAAATCTATTTGCAGAAGACTTATTAGAAGACTACAAAAAAACTGCGCTTGAAGCTGGTCTTGAAAAAATTGAAACTGTATTAGAGTTCGGTAATCCTAAATCAAAAATTTCAAAAGAAATCGCTCCAAACCATAAAGTAGATTTAATTATGTGTGGTGCGACTGGTTTAAATGCTGTTGAGCGTTTCCTAATTGGTAGCGTCTCTGAACATATTATTCGCTATGCGAAATGCGATGTCCTTGTTGTTCGTGGTGATGAAGAGCAAGGTGAGCTTTAATTTATAGATAAAACACCAAGTCCACATAGGCTTGGTGTTTTTCATTTTATAAACTTCACTATAAACACAAGACATGCTACGACAACAACGGTAATTGCCAACACATAAGGCGGAAGAAACTTCAAAGGCCATAACGCCATCATGATTGTCGCGATCGTTAAGTACGTTTGCCTTGCATCTGCTGTCATTTTTTTACGAAGTAAGAAGACGTACAAATATCCAATTGGCGGCGTAATAAAGCAAAGAACATATATGATTTTTGATTTTAAATACCACTTTTGTTCTCCGAGTTTCTTTATATCTTCTTCTATTCTCTTATGCTCTTGCTCTCTCGCTTCTTCTACAAGCGGATTTTCCTCTTCTCCTCGCTTTTCTTTCATATAAGGAAGAAAGTGCATAAAAAAATAGTATGCAAATACGAACGCTCCAAATCCAATATTTAATCTTTCTAATGGAATATGTTCACTAAAAAAAGCAGCAGTAAGCACTAAAGACAAACAGTATGTCATCATCCAAAATGAATGTTTTCTCTTTTTCCGTTCCATTTCTTTTTCACCTTGTATATCTTTTCTTTTCGAAATCCATATAGAAATAAAGCAATCTACTACAAATAGAGCAAAAATAAATATCGCAACGTGTACTGTTTCTAAATCCTCAAATGAAAAGATATTTGGGAATGCAACGTGTAATACAATTAGCGTGTACAAAATTAACCCTATAAAATAAATACGTCTCATTTTTCATCCCTTTCTTATTTCCTAACATTACGTTAACATACATTTTTTAGAAATAGACGGACAAAATATATATGTGTAAAAAAGGAGGATGCAACATGGATGATTCTGAACGTATTATTTTAGATGTGAATGGGAAAGAACTCGAAATGCTAGATACGATTCGTACTCATTTTAAAGAGAAACATGGCGTTGAACTAAGTAACGGTGCATTACTTAGAGATTTGATGGATATTGAGTATATTCGAATTACGGAAGATCGACATAAGTATGATTAAAAGAAAAACGACTGCAGGCGAATGCCATCAGTCGTTTTCTTTCTTTATTTAAGCTCTTGATGCTTCCCGCCCATACCACCTTGCTCATTGCTATTTTGGTGTACAGTTAGTTTATTTGTTTTCGTATCTTTTAAAACTCTATATGTATATGATTCATTTGGTTCATCTTTAAACTGCACATTCATTCCATACGAATCCATTTTGCTATAAAAGGCCGGTTTTATATATAAAATATCACTTTCTTTATATCCTTTATCTTGCAAATGCCACATCGTTGCGATAATCGCTTCTTCTCGCTTTTCTTTTTCACCAACATACATATATTTGTCCAAAAGAAACACTTTAGCATTTGCAATTAAACTAATTACCAGTACAATGATAAACACTATTTTTTTCATAGACTTCCCCTAAATTGTTATTTTTTACTATATTGTAACTTAAATATTATTAAAAAACAAAGTACGCCAGACTTTACTAGACTGGCGTACTTCCCAA
>NZ_JBEUTW010000339.1:0-3688 GCF_040492675.1 Bacillus sp. AP50 | reverse complement strand
ATGTAGAGGTATGTAAAAACGATTGGCTATAGTTAAAATTTTTTATCTATGCTTAAAATTCTAAAATACATTTATTTAATTTAATAATACGATTATAAAGGAGTAAAAATATGAATAATTTCGTAAAGGTAGGTTTAACTACAGGAGTGGTGTTATCGGCGATTATGCCTTATGGAGGAGTACATGCGGAAACAGAAGATTTAAAAGTGGAAACAAAGGAAGATACGTTCCGAACAGGTAATTTAACAGCACCTTCTCAAAATTCGGCAGAAAATGTAGCAAAGGATGCACTAAAAGGAAAAACAGAACAAGCATTATCATCAAAGCAAGTTAATACGGAATTCAAAGTTAATTATAATGTTACGCAAAGTCGTAAATCTTATGATGGTACTACATTGGTACGTCTTCAACAAACGTATGAAGGACGTGATGTATACGGATATCAACTAACAGCACATATTAATGATGATGGTGTACTTACGAGCGTTTCGGGAGATAGTGCCCAAAATTTACAACAACAGGAAGATTTGAAACAACCTATTACTCTATCAGAAGAGGATGCAAAGAAACAGCTTTTCAACATCTATGGAAATGATCTCACATTTATCGAAGAACCAGAAATTAAACAAGTGGTATATGTAGATGAAAATACAAATAAAGCTACAAACGCATATCAAATTACTTTTAGTGCATCTACACCTGAATATGTATCCGGTACAGTATTAATTGATGCTTTTGGTGGTAATCTATTAAAAGAACTCGTTCAAAAATTGGGTATACAAGTAGAGAGTAGTATTGTCCAATCTGCGACATCAAATAAATCAACAGATCCTTCAAAATTAACAGGTACAGGAAAAGATGACTTAGGTATTAATCGTACGTTTGGAATTACACAAAGAAGTGATGGAATGTACATGCTTGCAGATTATTCTCGTGGTAAGGGAATTGAAACATATACTGCTAATTATAAAGATTATAATAATTATAGAAGAAATGTATGGGGTTATCTCGATGATTTAGTAACAAGTAATTCTACAAATTTTACAGATCCTAAAGCAGTTAGTGCCCATTATTTAGCAACGAAAGTATATGATTTTTATCAAGAAAAATATGGCCGTAACAGCTTTGATAATAACGGACAAAAAGTAATTTCTGTCGTTCATGGTTGGAACACAAATGGTACGAATAAAGGAAATCCTAAGCAGTGGTTTAATGCATTTAGTAATGGCGCTATGCTAGTATACGGAGATCCAATTGTTAGAGCATTTGATGTGGCAGGACATGAATTTACACACGCGGTTACAAGAAATGAGTCTGGACTTGAGTACGCAGGAGAAGCTGGTGCAATTAATGAAGCGTTATCTGATATTTTAGGAGTAGCCGTTGAAAAGTATGCCAATAACGGAAAGTTCAATTGGACAATGGGAGAACAATCAGGTCGTATTTTTAGAGATATGAAAAACCCATCATCTATCTCTTCTAGATATCCAGAGGATTATAGGCATTATAATAACTTACCTATTGATGCTGACCACGATCATGGTGGTGTACACACGAACTCTAGCATTATTAATAAAGTAGCTTACTTGATTGCTAGTGGTGGAAGCCATAATGGAGTAAACGTACATGGCATTGGAGAAGATAAAATGTTTGATATTTTCTATTATGCAAATACGGATGAATTAAATATGACTTCTGATTTTAAAGAATTAAAAGAAGCTTGTATTCGTGTAGCAACGAACTTATATGGTAAAGACTCATTAGAAGTACAAGCTGTCCAACAAGCCTTTAAAGCAGCGTATATTTAATATTATTGTGATGAATTACAAACTCTTTCATTTTAATATAGTGATTAATTTGTATTTATAGAAAAAAACCTTGTAGAATTTTTCTGCAAGGTTTTTTTGAATGTTATCCCGCTATTTGCTGGGCAGTAAGACCCCCACCTCAAAATTTAGCTGTTATTTTTTTACTTGTTGTAAAGGATGGAAAGCTTTTAAGGTTGTGGCACGCCTCTTAAGAAAAAGATAAGGCGAAGCGATCTCGCTGTTATTTTCAAACAACAAACATTTGTTATTTGTATTATTTAGTGAAAGTTACCAAACGTTTTTCAAAACTATTTTACCTATTGCTTTATTTGACTCCAAATATTCATGTGCTTGTGCAACTTCATCAAACGTAAAAGATTTAGAATCTAGCAATGGACGAAGTTTTCCTTCTTCTACAATTTGCGTTATTTTCGTTAAGATTTCTCCGCAATCATTACGCTTATCTGTATGTAATATTTTTAATGCCATAAAAGTAACGTGCAGAGAGAGTCCTTTTGCGTGTAAAGGAGAGAGGTCATGGGTTGAACGAGCTGCAATAGTTACGACAGTTCCATTGACCGCAGCAGCTTCAAAAGAATGATCAAGATTCTTGCCGCCTACTGTATCAAATATAACTTCAAATCCGTTTCCGTTCGTATGTTTTTGTACATATTCTTGAACAGATTCTTCTTTATAATTAATAGCTATATCGGCTCCTAAACGATGGGCTATTTCCATTTTGTTTTGCTGAGAAGCTGTTGTAAAAACTTTAGCGCCTGCCCATTTAGCTAGTTGAATGGCTACGTGTCCTACGCCACCAGTAGCTCCATGAATGAGAACATTTTGACCAGGTTTAATATTTGCACGATCAAATAAAGATTCCCAAGCTGTAATTGCAACTAATGGTAGAGCAGCAGCTTCTTCCATTGTTAAATTATTAGGTTTGTGAGCAATTAATCGTGCATCAGCAAGCATAAATTCTGCAAGTGCACCTCCAGTTTCTTTAAAACCTCCGGCACATCCGTATACTTTATCCCCTGATTTGAATTTCGAAACACCTTCTCCTACTTCAATAACAATACCAGCTACATCGCCGTGTAATATAGCTGGAAACTCAGGAGCGACGGCTGAAACGGCACCACTACGCATTTTTGTATCGATTGGATTTACACTTGTTGCTTTTACATCGATTAGAACATGACCTGGTAAAAGTTTCGGTTTTGAAACTTCTTCTAATTGAAATACAGATGAATCCCCAAAAGAATGGATAATTTGTGCTTTCATAGTTTATACCTCCTGTTTGTGGTTATAGCATAGCAAAGTACGAAAAATAAGTATAATATTTTGAATTTGGTTAGTGAGAATTTTATATAAAGAAGAGGAAAGTGCATGAAATGAAATGAAATAATGTAACGTACTTCTAAAAACTACTGTAAAGCTTTTTGAAGAAAGGGTAGATGTTATTTTTGCAGCATGATTTATTCATTATGTTTATTATTACTCACTTAGTATAGGTATTTTAAAGTGCCTACATCACTTTAAAGTACGTACTGCTATTCATGTTATGGCCGATTTATAATAACACTCGTAGCACAAAGAAAGTTATAACGGTTACAATAGGCAACAATGTGGTGTTACAGTATTGCCTATCAATTTTGAGTAGAAATATGAAAAGTATAGATTTATATGAAAGAAAGAAAGATAGTGGATTGTGAGCTACAAAAGGATTAAATCGTCTTATTATAGAGAAGCCTTTTGGTTATAATGTAACGTCTGCTCGTGAGTTTAGCGATAAATTAATTGAATATTTTGATAAAAATGATATTTATTATAACGATCATTATCTTTGAAAATGAATGGTAACTAGGAATACACTTAGA
>NZ_JBEUTW010000338.1:0-7426 GCF_040492675.1 Bacillus sp. AP50 | reverse complement strand
TAGATATGATTGGGGTACTTCTTGATATGGAAGCTTATATGGGAATGTCCTTAATTGAAGTATTACGTGAAATGATTTTCTTTACTTCAACAACGAAATATTATGAAATAACTGGTGGAATGGATAAGTTATCGAATGCATTCTTACCACAATTAAGGGAACATATTTTAATGCAGTATAAGGTTGATAAAATTATACAAGAAGATAATAAAGTAATGTTACAAGGAAATCATGAACAAACGTTAGAGCAATTTACAATAACAAGTGATTTTGCTATTATTACAATTCCATTTTCAGCGTTAAGGTTTGTAGAAGTTCAGCCATACTATTTATTCTCTTATTTTAAAAAAAGAGCAATTCGTGAATTAAATTATATTGCTGCAACTAAAATTGCAATAGAGTTTAAAAGTAGATTTTGGGAGAAAGCGGGACAGTGTGGAGGTAAATCTATTACTGATTTACCGATACGTTTTACATACTATCCGAGTTATGGCATTCATACTCCAGGACCAGCTATCGTTATAGCAAGTTATACGTGGGCAGATGAGGCGTTAACATGGGATAGTCTCCCGCAAAGAGATCGTATTCGTTACGCATTAAAAAATTTAGCGGAAATATACGGTGACATCGTCTATAGTGAGTTTGTCACTGGAACATCTTTTAGCTGGAGTAAAAATCCGTATTCTTGCGGTGCATTTACAGCTTTCGAACCAGGCCAAGAGCTCGAGTTATTTCCGTATATTACACCACCATCTGGAAAAGTACACTTTGCAGGAGAGCATACGACATTAACACATGGGTGGATGCAAGGGGCAATTGAGTCTGGAGTTAGAGTTGCATATGAAGTAAATGAACAGTGAATCTCTTATATTTACAAATGGTCATTCTTTTAATAAAATAATAAGTATAAATCGTAATTATTACGCTTTGAATACATTTGAAGTAAAGAAATGGATGGTCGGTTGAATGAATAAAGTGGAGATTCATATATTAGGTGGTTTTTTAGGTAGTGGAAAATCAACATTATTACAAAATTTATTGTTAGCAGAGAAAAAGAAGAATAGAAAAGTTGCAGTATTAATGAATGAAATTGGTGAATACTCAGTAGATACAGATATTATTGGAAAAGAGAATGTTTTAAGAGAACTTCTTAAAGGATGTATTTGTTGTACGTTAAAAGAAGAGCTTGAAATACAATTACATTCGTTATACCAACAAGAAAGACCAGATGTAATTTATATAGAAACGACAGGTGTTGCGCATCCAATTGAAGTGTTAGACGCGTGTGTCTCGCCAATTTTAGCTCCTTTTCTGGAAGTGAAATCAATTGTAGTCGTTTTAGATGCAGTAAGGTGGTTAAACCGAAGTATATTAAGTGCAAATGTACAACAGCTATTGCATGAGCAACTGAAATTTGGTAGTCACATTCTTGTTAATAAAGCAGATTTACTAACAGATGAAGATAAGAACACAGTATTTGAAGAAGTAAAGGCAATAAATGATCATGCGAAAATGTATGAGACAAAGTATTGTAATATATCTTTAAAAGATATAGAAGAAGCAGAATTTCCAAATGATGAGGAACATGAGACACTACATGTCAAACAGCATTTACATATACAAACGATGACATATCAATTTACGAAACCGATTGATCAAGACAAATTATATGAATGGCTTTCGAATTTACCAGATAGTATTTATCGAGTGAAAGGTTTTGTGAAATTCCGTGGAGATAAATACCCTCACCTATTCCAATATTCGTTCGGAGTACCAACTTTATTAGAACAAGACTTCGGTTTCCCGACAAACTTAGTAGTAATAGGAGAAGGACTAGATAAGAAACAATTGGCTGAAGGGTTAGAGAAAGTAGAACTTAACTCTAATTAAGGGGAAAAGACTAACTTAAAAATAAGTTAGTCTTTTTGTATGGTCATTACTGAAATGAAACAGTATTTTCAATTGGATTGCAGAATATATATTGATTGTATGTCCGTTTCCATTACATAGGAAGGTGATTATATATTTGTGCCGAATGTAGAGGGTACTACAAGAGTTTTCCATTATCTATCGAATTAGTTAGTCATGATTACGGACAGGGGATTTTGGCGTGTTTGATTCTATCAGAAAGTAAAGTATGGGGAGGATCACAATGTCGATGAAAAAACGTAAGTGGCTAAAGACAATGTTTACTGGTTGTGTTTTAGGTTCGTTATTAATAACGGCAGCTTGTTCAGGAAAGAAAACAAGTACAGAGGATGAAAAAACGATTAAGGTAGGAGTTCTTGCTTCTTTAACAGGACCGCTAGAATCGTATGGAAAACAAACAGTGAACGGATTTGAATTAGGGTTAGACTATGCAACTGGTGGAACTGGGAAAGTAGATGGGAAAAAGATTAAGTTTGTTGTAGAAGATACAGAAACGAAAGCTGATGTAGCAGTTAAAAAAGCTACGAAGTTATTAGAAGAAGAGAAAGTTGATTTTTTAGTTGGATCGTCTAGTTCAAGTGATACGTTAGCGGTTTTACCACTGGCCGGGGAATATGAAAAGATTATGGTTGTAGAACCGGCAGTTGCGGATAGTATTACCGGGAAGAACTGGAATAAATATATTTTTAGAACTGGAAGAAGTTCCTCACAAGATGCGATTGCAGGAGCAGCGGCAATTGCGAAAAAAGGTGTAAAGATTGCGACATTTGCCCCAGATAACGCTTTTGGTCGTGAAGGGATTGCTGCATTTAAAGCGGGTGCGAAAAAATTAGGTGCGAGCATTGTGAATGAGCAATACGCGGATACAAATTCAACAGATTTTACAGCGAATATTCAAAATATCATTAGTTCAAAACCAGATTATTTATTTATCGTTTGGGCAGGGGCAAATTCACCTTGGAAACAGTTGAAAGATATGAATGTGGAAGCGCAAGGTATTAAAATTTCTACAGGTGCGCCAGATATACCAGCATTAAAAACAATGGATGCATTAGTAGGTATGCAAGGTTTTTCTGTATATTATCACACACTTCCAAAAAATAAAGTGAATGATTGGCTAGTTGAAGAGCATAAAAAACGTTTTAATGGTGTAGTGCCAGATTTGTTTACAGCGGGAGGAATGTCAGCAGCAATTTCTATTGTAGAAGCCTTAAAGAAAACAAAAGGTGATACAGATGTAGATACCTTGATTAAGAAAATGGAAGGAATGGAATTTGATACACCGAAAGGAAAGATGAAGTTTAGAGAGAAGGACCACCAAGCGATGCAGACGCTGTATTCTATCACATTGAAAAAGCAAGATGGTGTTGATTATCCGGTGCCAGTGTTAGAGCGAGAATTAACGATGAAAGAAACAGAACCACCAGTTCAAAATAAATAGACTGAATTTTCTGTTGTTTTTGTATAAAGAGGGGGGACCCTCTTTATACATATTTCCTTCATACTCACGGCTTTAAAGGGAGGGATTTCGTGACACATTTGCTAGAGACGAAAAATCTTAGTGTATCTTTTGGTGAACATCAAGTTATTAAAGATGTAAATTTAACTGTCCAAAAAGGAAAGCTCATTTCTATTATCGGGCCAAATGGTGCGGGGAAGACAACATTATTTAATTTACTAAGTGGACAGATTTCACCTACAACAGGTGAAGTGTATTTTAAAGGGCAAGATATTACAAAACTATCGATTCCAGATCGAACACGCTTAGGAATCGGTCGCTCTTTTCAGCTTACAAACATATTCCCAGAATTAACGGTACTTGAAAATGTCCGTTTAAGTGTTCAATCATTCGTACAAGATTACTATAGTTTTTTCCCGAGTTCAGCAAAATTAAAGCAACAAGTTGGAGAGGCGAGACGTTTCTTAAAAACAGTATTACTTCACGAGAAAGAGAACATATTAGCGAAAGATTTGGCACATGGAGAGAAAAGAAAGCTAGAACTTGCGATGTTATTGGCTTTAAAAACGGATGTGTTATTACTTGATGAGCCGACGGCAGGTATTTCGGTTGAGGAAGTCCCTGCTATATTACAAGTGATTGAAAATATTAAGAAACATCCAGAGAGCACAATTGTACTTATCGAACACAAAATGGATATGATACTAGGTTTGTCAGATCATCTTATCGTTTTATTTCATGGAGAGTTATTGGCTGAAGGATTGCCAGAAGAAATTATGAAAGATGAGCGTGTACAAAGTGCTTATTTAGGGGGATTATATAGTGGCACTATTACAAGTGAATAATATAGAAACGTATTTAGATCAGTTTCATATTTTGCAAGGAGTATCTCTTGCTGTTGAGAAAGGGACGATTACTGTACTGTTTGGTAGAAACGGGGCAGGGAAAACAACGACATTACGTTCAGTTATGGGATTTCACCGCATTGCAGATGGTGAAATTTATTATGATAGTGCAAAAGTAAGTGGATTACCTACACATTTAATTTCAAGGAAAGGAATAGGGTATGTACCAGAAAATCAAGGTATTTTTCATGATTTGACAGTAGAAGAAACATTCGCTCTTGCTAGGGGAAAAGGTGAGGAAGTAGAAGGGAAAATAGAGTGGATGCTGGAACTATTTCCGGATTTAAAGCAGTTTTGGAATAAGAAAAGTGGGCTCTTGAGCGGAGGGCAAAAGCAAATGTTGGCTATTTCAAGAGCGTTTATTAATAGTGATGGATTATTACTTATTGATGAGCCGAGCAAAGGGCTATCCCCGATAATGGTGGAGAAATTAATGGTAGCTATTTTGAAGATGAAAGAGAAAACAACAGTTTTACTTGTTGAGCAAAATTTTATGATGGCTAGTCAAATTGGTGATTATTTTTACATTATGGATAACGGACGAATTGTTCATAACGGTTTTATGAATGAATTAAAAAAGGATAAGGAAATGTGTCATAAATATTTAGGAATCTCTTAACATGAATCCGAGGTGAAAAGGATGGATGTGTTAATCAATTTATTTGTAAATGGGATTTCAACAGGGATGCTCATTTTTTTGTTAGCATCAGGTCTTTCACTTATTTTCGGTCTAATGAGCGTTTTAAACTTTGCACACGGTGGTTTATTTGCATGGGGAGCATTTACAGGTGTTTGGTTATTTAATATGACAGGAAGTTATATATTAGCTTTAGTTGGAGCAGTAGCCATGGGAATGTTCCTAGGATTTATTTTAGAAAGGTTTCTTATTAGACCGGTATATGGAAATCATGTTCGACAGCTGCTCGTTACGCTTGGAGGAATGCTCGTTCTTAGTGAGTGTATTAAAATATTTTGGGGGCCAAACCCTATTAGTGCAAAATTACCGTTATGGTTACAAGGAAGTTTTACATTCGGAGGTATTATATTAATTAAATATCGTCTATTTGTTATTTTGATTGGGATAATTATTTACATCGCACTACTACTATTACTCAAAAAGACGAAGATAGGTCTTATGATCCGTGCAGGTGTAATGGATAAAGAAATGGTTCAAGCGCTTGGTATTAATGTAAAAGCGATATTTTCTTTCGTCTTTTTATTAGGAGCAGGGATGGCAGCTTTGGGAGGATTCTTATTAGCACCGTATTCGGGCGTTATTTTCGCCGAGATGGGCATGCAGTATGCAATTTTAGCTTTTATAGTAGTAATTATCGGTGGATTAGGAAGCGTACAAGGTTCAGCTATTGCTTCTTTAATTGTCGGATTAGCTGGTGCTTTTACAGCGTATTTTATACCAGATTTATCACTTGCAATTAATATGTTAATGTTACTATTTTTCTTAATAGTGAAGCCAACTGGACTTGTTGGTGAAAAGGGGTGAAATGGTGAACAACACATCGGACCGAATTAAAGTATACTTCGGAGTATGTATGCTCATTTGTTTAAGTGTATTTCCGTTCGTAAATGATTCACGGAGCCTGTTAATTTTGTTCACTCAAATCTTCATCTTTGCTATTTTTGCAATGAGTTTTGATGTATTGCTTGGGTATACAGGAATTGTATCGTTCGGTCATTGTATGTTCTTTGGGATAGGAGCATATGGGGTAGCGCTTTTATTTGATCGACAAGGCGTATCAATAACGAACTTTTTAATTGGAATAGTAGCTGCAATTATCGTTTCAGCAATCGTTAGTTATATAATTGGTTTGCTTTCTTTACGATTGAAAAGTCATTTTTATGCAATGTTAACACTTGCTATTTCACAGTTGTTTTTCGTCCTTGCTGAAAAATGGCGTGGGCTCACTCACGGAGGAGATGGTTTTACATTTGGGGTACCAGAAATATTCCGTGATCGTTTTACTTTTTATTATGTATCACTTGTATGTTTATGCTTCATTTTTATTCTATTACGTCTTTTTACAAAGTCTTCTATTGGGAAAGTATTAAAGGCAATTTCACAAAATGAACAACGTGTTGAAGCACTTGGATATAAAGTCCTCCATTATAAAATAATCGCAAGTGTAGTGGCAGGAATAGTAGCTGCAATTAGCGGTGGTTTATTTGTTATTACATTACGCTTTGTCAATACGACTGTATTTTCAATTGAAATGACACTAAATGCACTCTTGATGACAATGATTGGAGGAGTCGGAACATTAATTGGAGCTATTGCTGGATCTGGGATTATTGAATCCCTAAAATATTATTTATCAGAACTAGCTACAGAGTATCCGATCTTTGAACGATGGACGATTATTCTTGGTTTATTGTACATTATCGTATTGCTAGTTTTCCCGAAAGGATTAGTTGGCACGGTTAAGGGACTGAAGAATATGAAACGGAATAAGAAGGAGAAAAGTGCAGAAGTGGAGCAAAATATGTGAAAAATCAATTGTATAGAATATAAAAATCCCTCTTTTAGATTCATAAAGGAGGGATTTTTTATTAACCAAATAGTTCATCAGGGATTTGTTTGAAAGAGTTTTGATTTGTAAAAAAATGAACAGCTAATTTCTCAATTGGAACATCTTCAATTGGTACCAATTTATCATTTTTAATCGGTAAAAAAGCTATTCCTTTTCCATCATCAATAAACGCTTCCATAAGCGAATAAGAATCCAACTGTTGAAGTTGTTGCTGAGATAGATTATTTTCTTTTAGAAATTGTATTGTCTTATTCCTAAAAGGGCACTTTTTGTCATTGCTAACGAAGAAAATTTCTTTTGAAAAATCAATGGTACATTTTTCTTTCGCTTTTAATAAGCCTACAGAAATTGAGGTCGTGAACACTTTTTTAAACGATGCGTCAGGATAATCCTCATAAGTTATGACCATATCAACTTTTTGTTGCTGGAGTAATTTTTGCAAATGACTACTACTTTCTACATATATTTGATAATTTCTGAAGTTTTCTTCAATACGCTTACTTAAATAATTAGTCAAAATCGATTGTGACGTCGCGATTATATAAGAAGAACCACTCGTTTTAATTTCATCTTTTACTTCTTCTAAT
>NZ_JBEUTW010000337.1:0-16481 GCF_040492675.1 Bacillus sp. AP50 | reverse complement strand
ATGTACATTTGAAAGAGTTGTTACGGAGAATAGCTGCGGATGAACAAAATCATGCAGTATGGTTTTTATATTATTTTGTAAAGTCGAAGTGAGCATTAAGAATGAACGGCTAATGTGGTGCATATATTAAAAATTATTTTAAAACGCAGTGCAACAATTGAATGAAATATTTAAATGTAAGCAAAAGGAAACCGTTTCGCTAGTAGTGGAGCGGTTTTTTATGATGTACATATGTATCGACAAAATATAGTAATTACATTTGATATATAATGTATGAAACGAAAATGAATAAGTTAGGAGCAAGCATATGAAAAGAGGGATTACAGTAGATATTCTAGATGGATATGATAATTTACTTTGGAAAGTATTAAAGCCAATTGATATTACTGTATTTGATTGGCAAGTCATGGGAAGGGAGGAAGCTTATATAATAATAGGGAATGAATTAGGTCCAGAATTATTTTCAGAAGATAACTAGATCATGGAAGGATCAGAATTAAAAAAGCTAATAAAAGATAACATATATTATCTTTTATTTTTAGATCTAAAAGCATGTCCAAAAGGAGAGGTACTAGGAGAAATTGCAACATTTGAAGAATTTAAGGAGAGTAAGTGTGAAGTAGTCGTATTAGTAGCGGATGGTGAGTATATACAAATTTATGCGAAAAACCAAGAAGAGATTGAAATGATGTATGAAAACGCAGTGAATCAAGGATTTTATGTAGAATATATTACAGATGAAAATGATGGAAGGACTCGTTTGTCAGTATGGTAGCAATTTGAAAGGGGAAAGGCAATATGGAGAGAAATATAAGTAAAGAATATGCAATTCGAATTGCTACTGAAAATGAAAGTGATAGTATTATCATTTTATTAAAAGAAGTAGCACAATGGCTACAATATAAAGAAGTGGATCAGTGGCAGTATCTTTTAGGAGAGGAAGCTACGGCTGAAATACTAGAATGTATAAGAGAGAAATATACGTATATTGTTATGAAAGAAGATGAAATAGTTGGTACGATTACAGTTTCTCCTAAACAAAATGAATGGGATGAACATATTTTTGGTAAAGAGGAAGTTTCTAATTCATTATATATTCATAGATTTGCGGTGAAACGAAAATATAAGGGGAATGGAATAGGAGAGAGGGTTTTACGGTGGGTAGAAGAGAATGTGCAATGTGATAAAGAGTATTTGAAGTTAGATTGCGTGGGGCATAATCGTACGTTAAATGATTTTTATAAGAAAAATGGTTTTGAATATGTTGGAAGTACGGATGGGCTTAGTAAGTTTCAAAAGAAAAGGAGAATGTGAATGCATCCAATTAACGTAAGTTTAGTTGAAAAGTTAATACAGGAACAGTTTCCCGAATGGGCCCATTTAGAAGTGAAACCTGTAAAGTTTAGTGGGCATGATAATAGGACGTTTCACTTAGGGTATGAGATGAGTGTAAGATTGCCAAGTGATGCAGCATATGCACCGCAAGTAGAGAAAGAAAATAGTTGGCTTCCTATATTAAGTAAGGGGCTTTCTTTACCGATTTCTACCCCACTTGCGAAAGGAAATCCGTCTGAAGCGTATCCATTGCCTTGGTCTATTAATAAGTGGATAGAGGGAGAAACAGTTACGAAACAAAACGTTCGGGATTTAAATGAATTTGCGGCGGACTTAGGATCTTTTTTAGTAGAATTGCAATCTATTAATGCGAGTAACGGACCTTTAGCTGGAACACATAATTTTTACCGAGGCGGACTTATATCTGTATATGATGAAGAGGCGAGAGTTGCTATTGAAAATAATAAGGATGTTTTTGACGAGGCATTATTAAAACACCTTTGGAATGTAGCACTTAGTTCAACATGGGACCGTAAGCCAGTTTGGATTCATGGAGATGTAGCACCGGGGAATTTACTCGTTAAAGAGGGAAAACTTTGTGCTGTAATTGATTTTGGTATTTTAGGTGTAGGAGATCCTGCTTGTGATGCGGCGATGGCGTGGACGTTTTTTGATGAAAATAGTAGAAATGTATTTAATGAAGTATTACGCATGGATGAAGAAACGTGGAATAGAGCGAGAGGATGGGCACTTTGGAAGGCGTTAATTACATATGATGCGAATAGGGATAGTAATGAAAAAGTAGCAGAAGAATCGTATCATTCAAGTGATTGTGGATGATTATGAGAGGTAGTAGAAAAAGCCTATTTTAAAATAGGCTTTTTTTATATGATGAAATAGTAGAAATGGAAAGAAGGAATCCAACATAATTATACAGAATATTTAGATAATAGGAGGTGTCGAATTTTGAGTGAAATTGAATTAAAGAGTAATGTAATTAAGACAGGGCAAGAGAAGGGAATTATTCTTCGGTTTATACTTGCTAGTCTCGTTGGAGTGTTTATGTTTTTCGTTCCTGTTACGATAAACGGTGCATCGTCTATTATGATTGATCATATCGTATCGTGGATTAGGGCTTCGGTTCCTGGCATAGTACCTTATTATGCATTATTTGTTATGGCAATTGGTGCGATTTATCCATTTTATACGAAGAAATGGAATGCATCTATCGTAGACATTTGTTTTTCTATTTTAAAAGTAGTTGGCGTTGTATTTGGCATATTATATTGTTTAAAAGTAGGACCAGCTTGGTTCTTTGCGCCAGATGTTGGACCGTTTTTATATGAGAAGCTAGTCATATCAGTAAGTTTGCTCGTTCCAATTGGCTCGGCGTTTTTAGCGTTATTAGTCGGATATGGATTGCTTGAATTTATCGGTACATTTTGTCGTCCGATTATGAGGCCATTATGGAATACGCCGGGGAGATCGGCAATCGACGCAGTTGCGTCCTTCGTTGGAAGTTATTCGCTTGCTCTCCTTATTACGAATCGCGTGTATAAAGAAGGAAAGTATACGACAAAAGAAGCGGCGATTATCGCTACAGGATTTTCTACAGTATCCGCTACATTTATGATCATCATCGCAAAAACATTAGATATTATGCATTTATGGAATGTTTATTTTTGGACTACGCTTGTTGTAACATTCATCGTGACTGCTATCACCGTAAGAATCCCACCCCTTAGTAGAAAACCAGATACATATGTAACAGAAGAAGGGTTCCCAGAGCCTGTTTATAAAGAGAAAATGTTAGAATGTGCTTGGGAAGATGCGTTAGAAGTATCAAAGTCTGCACCGAGCATTATGAAAAATATTGCATTAAATTTAAAAGATGGATTTATTATGACGATGGGAATTTTACCATCCATTATGTCAGTAGGATTAATTGGTATCGTCTTAGCGAAGTTTACGCCAATATTTGATTGGATCAGTTATATTTTCTATCCGTTTACATGGCTATTACAATTACCAGAAGCAGACTTAGCCGCTAAAGCCGCATCAGTTGGTATTGCAGAAATGTTTTTACCGTCATTATTAGTAGTAAGTGCACCAATTGTGACAAAGTTTGTTATTGCAGTTGTTTCCGTATCATCTATTTTGTTTTTCTCCGCTTCCATTCCTTGTATATTATCAACAGATATTCCATTAAAAGTATCTGAACTTATTATTTTATATGTGCAGAGAACGATTTTAACGTTACTTATTATTACGCCGATTGCTTATTTATTGCTTTGAAGTTTTAATAAGATAAAGTTAAACAAAAGAAGCCGTCTGTAAAAAGAGGGCTTTTTTTGTTTAAAAGCGGGATATTCTTATTTATTTTTCGTATACGACGTAACGCTTCTTAAGAAGATTCCTAGTCCCGCAAAAAAGAACCCTAAGCATAATAAGCTGCCTGGCGTTCCCCAAGTAATTTGATCTAGCATTTTTTATTCCCTCCCGTTTATCATTATATAGAATTTATTGGAAATTATCAAAAAATTATTTTTTTAAGGGTTACTGATGGGTCTTCCTACCTTATACGAGAAGAATATATTTGAAAAGAATTCTTTTCGTTATATTTTTTTATTCTTATAATACGTTTTTGATTCTTATGATATAGTAACAGCAAAGGGGGCTTAAAAATGGAAATTATTCACGAAAGAGCAAAGTTGCGGTTAATGGATAATACTGATGTCGAAACTTTGTTTTCGATTGTAGAAGGAAATCGGGATATTTGGGCGTATTTAATCTCTAAAATGGATAGTGTGCAAGATATGCAACAATACGTTCAAAAAGCGATAAAGGGTTACGGAAGAGGTACTCAAATACCTTTCGTAGTCGTAGATCAACAGACGAATAAGATTGTAGGAAGTACACGTTTATATAATATTTCAGTAGAAGATAAGACAGTTGAATTAGGACAAACGTGGTATCATCCGAGTGTGCAACGTACAAGTATAAATACAGAGTGTAAGTATATGCTTCTCCAGTATGCTTTTGAAAAACTGCATATGCTGAGAGTGCAAATTAAGACGGATGCAAGAAATGAAAAAGCACAACGAGCAATTGAAAGGTTAGGCGCAGTAAAAGAGGGTGTGCTTCGAAATGAAAGAAAATTACCGAATGGTTATGTGAGAGATGCGGTGGTGTACAGTATTATCTCGAGTGAATGGCCAGGCGTAAAAGAACAATTGTTAGAAAAATTAGAGTTGTATAAAGAAAAGTTATAATTCGTGTTTTGAAAGGTATATTGTTTGTGAGATATGAAAAATATACCTTTTTTCTTACAAAATGCTACTTTATTTTAATTCCTTTTGTTTCATCGTTCCCTTCTGAGAAAAAATTCGTTACAATGTAGTTGTATGGTAATAAACTTATGAATTTAAAAAATGTAATGAAAACCGCAAATGAAAATGAATTGATAATCCTCAATTTTAAATGAAAACCCTTTTATACATAAATAACAAGTAAAGTTCCTTCTTTTAAATAAACTCAAACAAAACGATTTGATATAAATGTTTTTTATAGAAGTATGGATGATGTACGGAGGCAATTACAAATGAAAGAAAATAAGAAGAGTAAGAAAAGACGAATCTTTCAAGTATTTTTACTAATGATTTGTTCTGCTATTTTATATGTAAGTTATGCAGCTTACGATATTTGGAGTTATCGTTTTAAAGCAAATGATGACGTGAAAACGGATGCTGGTATCGTACTAGGAGCAGCTTCGTGGAACGGAAAACCATCTCCTGTATTTAAAGAAAGAATTAATCATGCGATTTCTTTATATAAGAACGGAAATATTAAAAAGATTATTTTTACAGGTGGTACAAAGTTCGAGGCAGAACTTGAGGAAGCACGTACTGCAAGAGTATATGCAATGAAACAAGGTGTAAAAGAGGAAGATATTTTAATTGAAACTAAATCCCTTTTCACTGAAGAAAATTTAAAAAATGCGAAGCAAGTTGGAATAGAGAACGGAATACGCACATACACGATTGTAAGTGATCCACTTCATATGAAACGCGCAATGAGAATTGCAAAACATATTAATATTGAAGCGTATGCTTCACCAACGCCGACATCAGCATATAAAACGTTAGACACAGAAATTCCATTCTTCTTTAAAGAATTATTCTCGTATATTGGATATGTAACCTCTTTGCCATTAAAGGCATTGAAGGGAGATTAACATAAGAAAAGAACCTATCCTTAAATAGGAACTTTTCTTATTAGTCAAAAACATTGTATTTTTATCGGAATAGTGAAACAATAGAGAGGTAGCTTCATATAATCATAATGAAAAAGTGAGCGGTTGATGAATCGAACATAAAGGAGATTATAGTATGGCACTCTCATTTGTTGAAACAGAAGAACAATCTTTCATTATTGCACAAATAAATAAATTGATTCCGAAGTTCATGGAAAGGGAGCATCAGCTAAGTGAATTGGGATCATTTCCGTATGAAAATATAAATGATTTGAAAGATATCGGATATACGAAATTAACGTTACCGAAGGAATTTGGTGGTAGTGCGATTTCTTTATATGACTTTGTTTTATTTCAAGAGAAAATCGCGGAAGGCTGCGGAGCTACTGCATTATCGATTGGCTGGCATCTTGGCATTGTGAAAGAGCTAGCGGAAAATCGCTCTTGGAATGATGAGATGTTCAAATGGTTTTGCGAAGAAGTACGTAATGGTGCGCTCTTTAACAGGGCAGCAACAGAACCGAAAACAGGGAGTCCGACGCGTGGCGGCAAACCAGAAACAATAGCGGTTCAACAAGGCGAGAAGTGGGTTATAAATGGAAGAAAAACTTTTACAACGATGGCACCAGTACTTGATTATTTTATTATTTCAGCAAGTATGGAAGGCCAAGAAGAAGTTGGTGAGTTTGTTATTCCAAGAAATACACTCGGTGTATCTATTGAAGAAACGTGGGATAGCGTTGCAATGCGAGGGACTGCTAGCCACGACCTTGTCTTACAAAATGTAGAGATAGAAAGTCGCTTTTTTACAGATATAAAAGGCGGGAAAGTAAAACAAAAGGGTGTTGGCTGGTTGCTACATATACCAGCATGTTATTTAGGAATTGCACAATCAGCAAGAAATTATGCAGTTCAATTTGCGGAATCATACAAGCCAAACAGTTTAAACCATTCTATTAGTTTATTGCCGAATGTTAGAAGATTAGTTGGAGAATTAGAACTCGAGCTTATGCAAGCTCGCGTCTTTTTATATCAAATTGCGAAAAAGTACGATGAGGCAGAAGATAAACTATCACTGCAAGCAGAATTAGCAGCCGTGAAATATGCTGTAACAAATGCGGCGATATCTATAGTGGATAAATCGATGCGCATCGTAGGAGCAAAAAGTTTATCAGAAAAAAATCCGCTCCATCGTTACTATTTAAACGTCAGAGCAGGACTGCATAATCCACCGATGGATGATGCAACATTGTCTATGCTGGCGGATGCGGCGTTTCGGTCGTAGTTTTTAAAGCTTACATTTTATTGTTTATGGATATTATAGTTGTTTTGAAAGCACGGGTTTGATTAGTAATCAAACCCGTGCTTTTTATGTGTATGAAGTACTTAGTTGAGATGTAGGTTTTTAATATAAATGATTATCATGGTTTTGTGATTGTTTCTTGTTGAAAAATTCTTATTGTAATGCCAGTTTGGAGGCTGTATAAACATTTTTCGTATTTAATCCCAAATTAATGGTCTTTCTAAGTTTACCGTTCGTAAATATTGTAAAAATTGACCTGCATGGACCGCATCATGATAGGCAATTCGTAATAGCATATCGCCTAAATATCGTTGATAGCCAACATCGCTTCTATCAATAAGTCTTGAATCTAGCTCGGCTATGCTTATTGATTGAACATATTCTATGAAGTCAGTAAAGTATGATTGTGCCAATTCAATTTCTTTTTTTACACAAGTAATCGGCTCGTCATCATACGGGATACGTATGTCGTTTATTGAACCGTTGTTTTTTATAATCATATGGTAGTAAAAAGTTGAACTCCATACATGACGAATCATCTCACCAAAAGACATAGCCTCAGGATCAGGCTTCCAATTAAGAAAATTATTAGGAAGAGAATTCCATAATTTTTCTGAGCGCCTTCTCGTTTCTTTCAAATTTAATATACTAAGATCAATTGCATTCATAATAAATTCTCCTTTACTATTAAACTTAAAATAATTGTATCAATTTAATAGTTAGGGTATCATCGAAATATGAATGTATATCCGAATATCTCATATATAGCTAAACTAATTGCTGAACCTACAAGAGCAATCATATTAGATTGTCTAATGAATAATCAGGCACTACCTGCTAGTGAATTGGCTTATATGGCAAAAGTGTCACATCCAACAATTAGTTCGCATCTTTCTAAATTAGTAGAAGGGAATTTACTTACAGTTGAACAACATGGTAGACATCGTTACTATCGACTTGCTAATCAAGAAGTTGCAGAAGTGCTTGAAAAGTTAGGGACAATTGCACCAACAGTTCAAGTTCGCTCTTTAAAACAATCAGGCCAACTAAAACAAATTCGTTATGCTCGAACTTGTTATGATCATCTTGCAGGCAAACTCGGTGTAGAGATAACTGAAAAATTACTAGATAGGCAATTTATAATTTTAGAGGATGGAGAATACATTGTAACGGAACAAGGTAAGCAATGGTTTCTGAATTTTGGAATAAATGTTGATGAGGCAGATACAAAAAGGAGGGTATTTGCAAAACCTTGCCTTGATTGGAGTGAACGACGCTACCATATTGCCGGTTGGTTAGGATCTGCAATAGCAAAACTATTTTTTGAACAGGAATGGATTACAAAAACGGATAAGAATCGGGCTGTCCATCTTACAAAGAAAGGTGTAAAGTTATTGGAAGATCAATTAGGCATTGATATGAAAACTGAGGAACGGAAAGCTTGAAATTAGAAAAGTCCGTCAAAATGACGGGTTTTTTCATTATGGTAGGAGTGTACATGAATAATAGGATGTTACCAATAATTGTTGCCAATAAAAAAATCTTTCTTTTCATTCTTCTTTTTTAAGTTTTAAAGGAGAAAGCTAGGCTTCTTATTTTTACTAATGTTATAATAAGAAAAAAGCACGAAAAGAGGTCATCTCATGCTAGAGGTTATTGCAACATGTTTAGAAGATGTAAAACGAATTGAAAGCGCTGGCGGGAAGCGGATTGAATTAATTTCATCTTATACAGAAGGTGGTTTAACACCGAGTTATGCTTTTATAAAAAAAGCGGTAGAAGCGGTAAGTATACCAATTCATGTTATGATTCGTCCGCATGCGAAGTCTTTTACATATACGGAAGAAGAAATTGAAATGATGAAAGAAGATATTATAGTTGCACAGAAGTTAGGAGCAGCTGGTGTAGTATTAGGCGTATTAAATGAACGAAATGAAGTGGATGAAGAGAAATTAGCGGACTTACTATCTGTTGTAGATGGAATAAATGTAACGTACCACCGTGCGATAGATGATATAGAAAATCCAGTAGAAGCGATGAGAACTTTAAAGAAGTTTCATAAAGTGACTCACGTTTTAACTTCAGGTGGACAAGGAAATATAGTAGAGAATATTCCGGTGCTTACAGAAATGCAAAAGGTAAGCGATGGTCAAATTCAGCTTGTAGCTGGAGCTGGCGTGACGAAAGAAAATATAAAGCGATTGCTAGATGAAACTGGAATTACGCAGGCGCACGTCGGTACAGCGGTAAGAGAAGGAAAATCATGTTTTTCTGAAATAGATCCTAATTTAGTACAAGAATTAGTTGAAATAATAAAATAAGTGCTTAAGAAAGAGGAGAAACGATGAAGGAAAATACGAAGAAAGAATTATTCTCATGGGCTAAAACGATAGGGTTTACCCTTGTATTAATTGCTATTATTCGCGGTGTTTTATTTACACCTTCTTTAGTACAAGGTGAATCGATGATGCCCACTTTAGAAAATAACGAACGAGTTCTCGTGAATAAGATTGGTTATAGTATAAGTGGATTAGATCGCTTTGATATTATCGTCTTCCACGGAAAAGAAGGTTACGATTTAGTAAAACGAGTAATTGGTTTGCCAGGCGATACAGTTGAGTATAAAAATGATGTTTTATATGTAAACGGAAAAGCGATGGAAGAACCATATTTAAAACAGTTTAAAGAAAAAGCAGTAGGCCGTGTATTAACTCCAGACTTTACGTTAGAACAAATCACAGGGAAAACGAAAGTGCCAGAAGGCCAAGTATTTGTTTTAGGGGATAATCGTGAAGTTTCTAAGGATGGTCGCATGTTTGGCTTTATTTCAGAAGATGAAATTGTTGGAAAAGGACAAGCTGTTTTCTGGCCGTTGAAACAAGTAAGAGCGTTATAAAGTGTAGTGAAGTATGGGAGAGATATTCTTCCATGCTTTTTTATTTGCTTAAAATCTATTGATTGAATTGAAAGAATATTTTATAATTTTAAATTATATGTTTGTTTCGAAAAACGGAATTTAAGTTCCGTTTTTCGGAACGAAAGGGAGATAGAATGAGTATAAATAAAACGGCAGTTAAGACAATGGATATTTTAGAGTTGTTTTATGAGCATGAAGAGCTAAGTTTAACTGAGATGGTTCAGCTTACAAATATGCCGAAAACATCTGTTTATCGTTTAATTGGCTCGTTAGAAGAGATGGCGTTTTTACAAAAAAACGAAAAGGGGAAATATCGTTTAGGGGTCGTATTTTTACGGTTCGGTCAACTTGTTTCACAACGATTATCAGTAAGAAATATAGCAATTCCTTATATGAAAGAACTTAGAGATAGTTTAGGACAGGCAGTTAATTTAATAATTCAAGATGGTAATGACGCAATTTATGTTGAAAAGATGGAAGGTGTTCAGCCGGTACGCGTGTATACGGCAGTTGGAAGAAGAGCACCGCTTTATGCTGGTGCATGTCCAAGAATTTTACTATCGTATTTCTCTGAGGAAGAGAAACGGAGATACATAGAGGAAGTGGATTTAAAACAGTTTGCAGATGGAACAATCGTGAATAAGGAACAATTGTTAGAAGTGTTGCAAATGGCAAAAAAGGAAGGCTACACAATTAGTTATTCTGAGTTAGAAAATCATACAGCCGCGATAGCAGCACCCATTTTCGCGAGCGATGGAACGGTTGTAGCAGGCATTAGTATTTCAGGATTAGCAATTGAGTACAGCGAAAGTAACATTTCATATTTTATTGCGAAGGTGAAAGAAACAGCGCATCGCATTTCGAAAGAACTCGGCTTTTTGGCATAGAAAGAGGGAGTAGGATGAAATTTTCTGCGTTAGGGGATCAAGCAATTATTGTTACATTTGGTGAAGAAATTAAGATGGGTATATATGAGAAAGTACAGCGGTTATTTAAAGCACTGCAGCAACATCCGTTTGCAGGAATGATTGAGTGTGTTCCGTCGTTTACTTCATTAGCTGTTTACTACAATGTATACGAAGTATGGAAGAGAAATGAGAGAAGTGAAAGGTCATATGATTACGTTCGCCAGTATATAAAGGAGCTGTGTGATTCTTATAAAGAAGAAGTAAAACAGGATGTGAAACATATTTCTATACCAGTGTGCTACGGGGGAGAATATGGACCTGATTTAGAAGAGGTCGCGCATTATCACGGTTTACAAGTAGAAGATGTGATTCGAATACATAGTGAAACTACATATTTTGTATATATGCTTGGTTTTACACCAGGGTTCCCGTATTTAGGAGGACTATCAAAAGAATTAGAAACACCTAGAAAAGAAACACCACGATTACAAATCTCTCCTGGTTCAGTAGGTATTGGCGGAAATCAAACAGGTATTTATCCGCTTGAAACACCAGGTGGATGGAATATTATCGGCCGAACACCTATTACTCTATTTAATCCGAAAGAAGAAATACCAACATATATTCAAAGTGGTATGTATTTACGATTTATCCCGATAACGAAGGAAGAGTACGTATCGCTTGAGGGGGCTAAAGAATGGATGTAGAAGTTTTGCATGCAGGAATGTTTACAACAGTCCAAGATTTAGGGCGATCTTATTATCAACAGTTTGGTGTACCTGTTGGGGGTGCTATGGATAAAAATGCGCTTAGGCTCATCAATATGTTAGTCGGTAATGAAGAGAATGAAGCAGGATTAGAAATGACGATTTTAGGTCCTAAATTGTTAATAAAGAAAACGACTTTACTCGCAATTGGTGGGGTTGATATGGAACCGTTGTTAAATGGAGAACGTATCCCATTATGGCGTCCCATTTTAGCGGAAGAAGGTAGTATGCTTTGTTTTGGAAAAGTGAAAAGTGGTTGTAGAGCGTATGTGACTTTTGCGGGTGGTATACATATTGAGGGTACAATGGGAAGCAAAAGTACGTACATACGTGCTGCGATTGGTGGTATAGAAGGAAGAATGCTGAAAAAAGGAGATTGTTTTCAAATTGGTACGTACTCAGAAATGGCGAATCGTTTCATTCAAGACTTACAAAAAGATGAGCGAATAAAAACGAAATGGGTAATTAGCAACAGCGTACTACCAAAGTATAAGAAACATCCTAAGCTTCGTGTCATAGCTGACTTTGAATACGATCAATTTACAGAAGAAAGTAGAAAGGCATTTTTTACGAAAGAGTATAAGGTATCTAATTATGCTGACCGTATGGGCTATAGGGTTGAGGGAGAAGTTTTAAATAGGATTGAAGAAAAAGAGATTTTATCGAGTCCTGTTACATTTGGAACCATTCAAGTTCCTAATGGCGGACAGCCGATTATATTAATGGCAGATAGGCAAACGACAGGTGGCTATCCGAGAATGGGAAATATCATTTCAGTAGATTTACCTCTTCTTGCCCAGCTAAAGCCGGGGGACTATGTTTCTTTTGAGAAAATTACGCTTGAAGAAGCGGAACAATTGTACATAGAACAGGAAGTAAATATGAATCTATTAAAGAAATTCATCGCTTTACGAAGCTGGAATTAGGAGGAATACATTGTGACTACAATCGATTTAAACTGTGATTTAGGAGAAAGTTTTGGAGCTTATAAAATGGGGAATGATGATGAAATTTTTCCGTTCGTTTCCTCTATAAACGTTGCTTGCGGTTTTCATGCGGGTGATCCGTCTATTATGCGTCAAACTGTTGAAAAAGCTTTGGAGCATAACGTAGCAATAGGGGCGCATCCTGGATTTCCTGATTTAATTGGATTTGGTAGAAGAAACATGAATGTTTCAGCAAGTGAAGTATACGATTATGTTTTATATCAAATCGGCGCATTAGACGGGTTTGTAAAAGTGGCTGGCGGGAAGATGCATCATGTAAAGCCGCACGGTGCCTTATATAATATGGCGGCGTCTAATCCGGAAATTGCAGATGCAATCGCAAAGGCAATTTATCATATAAATCCAAGTCTATTACTTTACGGATTAGCAAATAGCGAGGCGTTTATACAGGCTGCAGAAAAATACAATGTAACTCTCGTACAAGAGGCTTTTGCGGATCGTACGTATAAGCAAGATGGTACATTAACGAGCCGTACAGAAGAAAATGCGCTTATAAAAGATGAAGACGAAGCGATAAAGCAAGTACTTCAAATGGTGAAAGAAGGCCATGTAAATTCGATCAATGGAGAGAAAGTAGCAGTTCAGGCGCAAACGATTTGTTTACACGGTGATGGGGAAAAAGCAGTGCAATTTGCAGAAAGAATATACAGAACATTCGGACATAATGGTATTTCTATATGTGCACCGAAATAAAAAATGAGGGGAAGTGTTGGAATTGGTGAAATTAATCGGGATATTATTAGTGGCAGTGGGCTTTTTATTTAGATTAAATACACTTTTAGTAGTTATGGTTGCAGGTATTGTTACTGGTATGGTTTCAGGATTAAGTTTTTATGATGTGATCAGCATGTTCGGTAAATTTTTCATAGAAAATAGATATATGTCTATGCCAATTATATTAACTTTACCGGTAATCGGAATTTTAGAACGTTACGGTTTAAAAGAAAGAGCCGAAGCACTTATAACGAAATCAAAAGGAGCAACAACTGGAAGAGTATTAATGTCATATTTTACGATAAGAGAATCATCAGCAGCACTAGGGCTTAATATTGGTGGGCATGCGCAAACAGTAAGGCCGCTCGTTGCACCGATGGCAGAAGGGGCTGCGCAAGGTAAATACGGTAAACTTCCTGAAAAATTAAGAGAAAAGATTAAAGCAAACGCAGCTGCTGCGGAAAATACAGCTTGGTTTTTCGGAGAAGATATTTTCATCGCAACTGGTGCTATTTTATTAATGAAAGGATTCTTCGATTCAGTAGGTATGCATGTCGGTGTATGGGATATGGCACTTTGGGGCATTCCGACAGCAATATCTGCACTTATTGTAAGCTGGATTAGATTTAGAAGGTTTGATAAATATATAGAGAAAACAATGAAGGCAGAAGGAAAAGAAGAGAAGGAGGCAATCTAATATGAACATCATCACAATGGATACAATCTATTATGTATTAGGGATAATTGTTGCTTTTATCGCTGTTCGTATCGCATTCGATCGTGAACATCCAAACAGATTCGGTTCTAGTTTATTTTGGGCATTGTTTGCAGTTACATTTTTATTTGGAAATGTAATTCCTTCGTTTTACGTTGGCTGTATCGTGCTCGCTATGGTCGTTTTAGCCTCGCTAAATAAAGTGACAAAATCAGAGGAAAAAGAAGTTCCAGTACAAGAACGTGTAAAACATGCTGAGAAATTAAAAAATAAAATTTTTATGCCTGCACTATTAATTCCTATTTTTACAATTATCGGTACGTTGACGTTAGGGAAAATTAAATGGGGAAATGTCTCTCTTGTTGATCCAGATAAAGTAACATTAGTTGCATTAGCGCTTGGTGCATTACTCGCATTCGTCGCGGCGATGCGTATTACAAAATCAAAAATAACAACGCCTGTTCAAGAAGGAAGCAGACTATTACAAGCTGTCGGCTGGGCTGTCATTTTACCACAAATGTTAGCAGCACTTGGCGGTATTTTCGCGAAATCTGGCGTTGGACAAGTCGTTTCTGATTTAGTCGGTCAAGTATTACCGACAGAGTATCCGTTCGTTGCTGTTATGGCGTACTGTTTAGGCATGATGCTATTTACAGTCGTAATGGGAAATGCATTCGCAGCGTTTGCTGTTATTACTGGCGGAATTGGCTTACCTTTAATAGTTCAAATGCACGGCGGAAACCCAGCAATTATGGCAGCACTCGGTATGTTTGCTGGATATTGCGGAACACTGCTTACGCCAATGGCAGCAAACTTTAATATCGTACCTGCGATGCTTTTAGAGCTAAAGGATAAAAATGCGGTTATTAAAGCGCAAGTACCAATTGCTCTTTCAATTTTTATCATAAATATGTTTATTATGTACGGCCTTGTATATCGTTTTTAATTAGGAGGATAAAACTATGAAAACAGTATTATTAACAGGGTTTGATCCGTTTGGCGGAGAAAATATCAATCCAGCTTGGGAAGTAGCAAAAGGTTTGCATGAAAAAACAATTGGAGAATACAAGATAATAAGCAAACAAATACCAACTGTATTTCATAAATCAATAAGCGTATTAAAAGAGTATATAGAAGAACTAGCGCCGGAAATTATTATATGTATCGGACAAGCTGGGGGCAGACCAGATATTACGATAGAACGTGTCGCAATTAATATTGATGATGCAAGAATTGCTGATAATGAAGGGAATCAGCCAGTAGATGTACCGGTTGTAGAAGAAGGAGCGATTGCGTATTGGTCTACACTTCCGATGAAAGCAATCGTAAAAAAACTTCGCGAAGAGGGCATACCGTCATCTGTTTCACAGACGGCAGGCACATTCGTTTGTAATCACTTATTCTATGGACTTATGCATGAACTAGAGAAACATGATAAGAAAATAAAAGGCGGATTCATTCATATTCCGTTTTTACCAGAACAAGCGAGTAACTATCCAGGGCAACCGAGTATGTCACTTTCTACTATTCGTAAGGGGATAGAATTGGCAATCGAAGTAACGATGACAGTTGAAGTAGATATTGTAGAGGTTGGCGGCGCAACGCATTAAGTAAAATGAATTGTACAACACCTCCTGTAAACAACTGGTATAATAAGAATAGGAAAATACATAGAGGTGATTTTTGTGCAACAATTTGAAGAGGTACGTTCAATTTTAGAAAAAGCGAAGAAAATTACAGTATTAACAGGCGCTGGTGCAAGTACGGAAAGTGGTATCCCAGATTTTCGTTCAGCAAATGGATTGTATGCTGATGCGAATGTGGAGATGTACTTATCAAGAGGGTACTATAACCGAAGTCCGAAAGAATTTTGGAAGCATTATAAAGAAATCTTTCAAATTAATACGTTCCATCAATATAAACCAAATCGTGGACATCGTTTTTTAGCTGAGCTAGAAGAACAAGGGAAAGATATTACGATTTTAACGCAAAATATTGACGGTTTACATCAATTAGGTGGCAGTAAGCATGTTATTGATTTACATGGAACACTTCAAACAGCACATTGTCTAAAATGTAAATCAGGCTATGATTTACAGTATATGATTGATCATGAAGTACCGCGCTGTCAGAAGTGTAATTTCATTTTAAATCCAGACGTTGTTTTATACGGAGATACACTGCCTCAATATCAAAATGCGATGAAACGTTTATATGAAACAGATGTACTTCTCGTTATGGGAACGTCATTAAAAGTACAACCTGTCGCTTCATTCCCGGAAATCGCAAAGAGAGAAGTAGGGGCAACAACTATTTTAGTAAATGAAGAGTTAACAGGACAGGAATATAACTTTGACTTTGTTTTTCAAAATAAAATTGGTGAATTTGTTGAAGAGGTATCTTTAATGAAATAAGTTATCGAAAAAACTGAGGTAGATACCTCAGTTTTTTATTTGAGTAATCGCTGTTTTAAGCCATATGAAAACATTTTGATAATGTAGTAACAACATCTCTATAATTTATAAAAATCAATTTGCCCCATTTTTCTTTTAGAATAATATTC
>NZ_JBEUTW010000336.1:0-5724 GCF_040492675.1 Bacillus sp. AP50 | reverse complement strand
ATTTACACTGTGAATAGTATGTTAAAATAGTGAGGTTACGTATACATATTTGAAGGAAGAGGGAGTGACCATTTTGGTGGATCAATCAACAAATCAGAAAAGCTATGCTCCTATTGTGATAACGCTTTCTGTAATTGTAAATGCGATTATTTTATTTTTGTTCTTTGGACCTGTTGGCTATGAAGGAGAATTACATTTTGATGTAACAATTTTACCAATGTTAAATGCAATTTTTAATAGCTTTACGTTCGTATTCTTATTAGCAGCTCTATACTCTATTATTAAGAAGAATGTGAAAATGCACCGTGGTTTCATCCTGGCAGCATTTACAACGACGTTGCTATTTTGTGTTTCTTATTTATCTTATCATTACTTAGCGCCAGCAACACATTTTGGCGGAGAAGGATTCATTAAATATGTGTATTTCATCATTTTAATTACACATATTATCCTGGCGGCAATTATTGTACCGCTTGCATTGTTTGCACTTGTATTTGGTTTTACAAATCAATTAACACGTCATCGTAAAATTGTACGTTGGACGATGCCGATTTGGTTATATGTAAGTTTATCTGGTGTTATTGTTTACTTAATGATCTCACCTTATTACCAATAAAAAATCTCAGCCTGTAGGCTGGGGTTTTTTTATTAAGCAAATATTTTTGTGAAATGAAAAAAATATGGTATACAAAAGTATAGTTGCTTTTCATATAGAAGGGATGGTAAAGGAATATGCAAAATTTTGTATTTCGTAATCCAACGAAACTTATTTTCGGTAAAGGTCAATTAGAGCAGTTAAAAACTGAAATTCCACAGTTCGGTAAAAAAGTTCTTCTCGTATACGGGGGAGGCAGCATTAAAAGAAACGGTATTTATGATAATGTAATTTCTATTTTAAAGGATATAAATGCAGAAGTATTTGAATTGACAGGTGTTGAACCGAATCCACGTGTATCAACTGTAAAGAAAGGGATTCAAATTTGTAAAGAAAATGGTGTTGAATTTATTTTAGCAGTTGGTGGAGGAAGTGTGATCGACTGTACGAAGGCAATTGCAGCTGGTAGTAAGTACGATGGAGATGTATGGGATATTGTAACGAAAAAAACATTTGCTAATGAGGCATTACCATTTGGTACTGTACTTACTCTTGCAGCAACAGGATCTGAAATGAATGCAGGCTCGGTAATTACAAACTGGGAAACGAATGAAAAGTATGGATGGGGTAGCCCAGTTACTTTCCCGCAGTTTTCAATTTTAGATCCAGTTCATACTACTTCTGTACCGAAAGATCAAACCATTTACGGTATGGTAGATATTATGTCGCACGTATTAGAACAATATTTCCATCATGGAACGAATACAGAACTACAAGATCGTTATTGTGAAGCTGTTTTAAAAACAGTAATTGAGACAGCACCTAAGCTTTTAAGTGATTTAGAAAATTATGAGCATAGAGAAACTATTTTATATTGTGGTACTATGGCGTTAAACGGCATTTTAGCGATGGGAGTAAAAGGAGATTGGGCGACTCATAATATTGAGCATGCAGTTTCTGCTGTTCATGATATACCACACGGGGGTGGCCTTGCGATTTTATTCCCGAACTGGATGAAACATGTTGTAGAGGAAAATGTAAGTCGTTTTAAACAGTTCGCTATTCGTGTATTTGATATAGAAACAGATGGCAAAACAGATAAAGAAGTGGCTTTAGAAGGAATTAAGGCACTGCGTCAATTTTGGACTTCAATTGAAGCGCCAGCAACATTAGCTGATTACGGTATTGGAGAAAATGAAATTGATATAATGGCTAATAAAGCGATGGCGTATGGTGAATTTGGTAACTTTAAAAAATTAAATAAAGATGATGTTTTAAGTATATATAAAGCTTCTTTATAAGTGAATTTAGAAAAGAAACCTATTTGATTGTTTAATCGAATAGGTTTCTTTTTGCTGTTTATAAATGTTTATGGGTGTTTTTGATTATTTTTGATTGTTTGTGGTTGATTTTTGTGACCGTTTTCATTATACTGTAATCAAAGAAGAGGTGAATAAAATGTTAACTCCTGAACGTCATCAAATGATATTGCAACTTGTAAAAGAACAGAAAGTTGTAAAATTACAGCAATTAGTTGAAAGAACAGAAAGCTCTGAGTCGACAATTCGCCGTGATTTAGCACAATTGGAAAAGCAAAGGTTATTAAAAAGAGTTCATGGTGGTGCCGCTGTTTTAACAGGAAAAGGGCAAGAACCAACGATGGTTGAAAAATCATCCAAAAACATTCAAATAAAACAACAAATTGCTAATTATGCGGCTAGCGTTATTGAACAAGGTGATTGTATTTATTTAGATGCAGGAAGTACAACATTTGAAATGATTCCATTTTTAATAAATAAAGATGTGACTGTCGTTACGAATGGACTTATGCATATTGAAGCTTTAGTTGAAAATAATATTCGTGCGTATTTACTAGGTGGAATGATGAAGAGTAGGACGAAAGCTTTAATCGGTGCTATGGCACAGGAAAGTATGCAGAAGTATCGTTTTGATAAATGTTTTTTAGGTGCAAATGGTGTACATGAACAGCTTGGCTTTACAACGCCAGATCCAGAAGAAGCGCTCTTAAAACAAATGGCATTAACATTAGCAAACGAAGGATATTTCTTAATTGATGAAAGTAAGTTTTCAGAAGTTGCATTTGCGAAAATTGCAAATGTTGAAGAAGCAAATATTATTACAAACCATTTAGAAATTGATTTAGAAAAATATAAAAGACAAACCAATGTAATTGAGGCTGATAAACAATGATCTATACAGTTACTTTAAACCCATCTATTGATTATGTAGTACAAGTTAATTCCTTTGATTTAGGCGCAGTCAATCGAGCAGAGAAAGATATGAAGTTTCCTGGAGGAAAAGGGATTAATGTTTCTCGCGTTCTCCATCGTTTAGGTGTGGAAAATATAGCACTTGGATTTACTGGTGGATTCACCGGTCAATTTATTAAAGGTGTATTACAGGCGGAAGGCGTAATGACAAACTTCATCCAAGTAGACGGAGATTCCCGAATTAATGTGAAAATAAAAGGGCAAGAAGAGACAGAATTAAATGGGCAAGGTCCTAATGTGACAAATGAGCAATTTGAACAATTAATGAAACAAATCGAAAGTATGAAGCAGGGAGATTGCGTTGTGCTAGCTGGAAGTGTACCTGCATCTATCCCAACTACCTTTTATGAATCAATCGCAGCGCTCGGAGCTGAAAAAGGTATTCGAGTAGTAGTCGATGCGAGTGGAAGTGCACTGCAGCATGTAATTAAAAATAAGCCATTTTTAATTAAGCCAAACCATCATGAACTTGGTGAGTTGTTTGGAGTGGAGCTTTCAACAGTAGAGGACGTTTTACCTTATGGAAGAAAATTAATTGAACAAGGTATAAAACACGTTATCGTATCGATGGCTGGAGAGGGAGCTTTATTATTTACGGCAGAAGGTATATATGAAGCGACTGTTCCAAAAGGTGTTGTAATTAATTCAGTTGGGGCCGGAGATTCTCTTGTTGCAGGGTTTGTAGGCAAATATGAACAGACAAAAGATATTGAAAAGGCATTTCAATACGGCGTTGCAACAGGGAGTGCAACAGCATTTTCAGCTGATTTATGTAAGAAGGAAAAAGTAGAAGAATTATTGTCGCAAGTAATTGTAGCTAAGCGATAGGGGGAAGCAACATATGAAAATTACAGAACTATTAAAAAGAGATACAGTCATTATGGATTTGACAGCTTCAAATAAAGAAGCTGTCATAGATGAATTAGTTGAGAAATTAAATGGGGCAAATCGTTTAAATAGTAAAATGGAATTTAAAGAAGCTATTTTAAAGCGGGAGTCCCAAAGTACGACTGGAATAGGGGAAGGTATTGCAATACCTCATGCGAAGACAAAGGCTGTTAAACAACCATCGATTTGTTTTGGTAGAAGTGTAAGCGGTATCAATTATGAGTCGCTTGACGGACAGCCAGCACACTTATTCTTTATGATTGCTGCAAGTGAAGGAGCGAATAATACTCATTTAGAAACGTTGTCTCGTTTATCGACATTATTAATGGATGAAGGATTTCGCAAGCAACTATTAGAAGCAAAGGATGAAAGTGAGCTTCTTCAACTATTTGATGAAAAAGAGAATGAAAAAGAAGAAGAGATTGAAGTCGCAAAACCAGAAGTAAATGAACCGTACGTACTTGCTGTTACAGCTTGTCCAACTGGAATCGCTCACACATATATGGCAGCGGATAGCTTAAAAGCAAAAGCGACAGAGTTAGGAATAGCGATTAAAGTTGAAACAAACGGATCGACAGGTATTAAAAACGGTTTAACGAAAGAGGATATTGAACGTGCAACAGCTATTATTGTTGCGGCGGATAAACAAGTAGAAATGAATCGTTTTGCTGGTAAACATGTCATTCAAGTACCAGTCGCTGATGGGATTAGAAAAACGGAAACACTTCTTAATCGAGCTGTAAAGCAAGATGCACCAATCTTTAAAGGTGTAAAAGAAGATGGAAAGGCAGAAAGTACGGAAAAAGAAAAAGGATTAGGAATTTATAAGCATTTAATGAATGGCGTAAGTAATATGCTTCCGTTCGTTGTTGGCGGCGGGATTTTAATAGCGCTAGCGTTTTCGTTTGGTGGTATAAAGGCGGAAGGTCCTTTAGCTGAATTGTTCATGTCAATTGGTGGAGGAAAAACAGGTGCGTTTTTATTCCTTGTACCAATTTTAGCTGGATTTATTGCAAGTTCTATTGCTGATCGTCCTGGTTTTATGCCTGGTGTTGTAGGTGGATTTTTAGCGGCGAATGCGAATGCTGGCTTTTTAGGTGGATTAATTGCTGGTTTCTTAGCTGGATATGTTGTTTTAGGGTTGAAAAGATTATTTTCAGGACTACCAGTACAATTAGAAGGAATTAAACCTGTTTTGTTATATCCAGTCTTTGGATTATTGATTACAGGAGTTGTAATGCAAAAAGCAGTGATTCCGCCTGTAGTAGCATTAAATGAAATGTTGACAGGGTGGTTAAATGGTTTAAACGGTACGAATGCTATATTACTAGGTCTTATTTTAGGTGGTATGATGGCAATTGATATGGGTGGTCCAATTAATAAAGCGGCGTTTACGTTTGGTATTGCTGCAATAGAAGCACAGAATTTTGGAGTGCACTCAGCAGTTATGGCTGGTGGTATGGTACCGCCACTTGCGATTGCATTTGCAACTACATTCTTTAAATCAAAGTTTACAGAAGCGGAACGTAAATCTGGTTTAACAAATTATATTATGGGAGCATCGTTCATTACAGAAGGTGCGATTCCGTTTGCAGCTGCAGATCCGGTTCGAGTAATCGTAAGTTGTGTTGTTGGTTCAAGTATTGCAGGTGCGTTATCTATGTTATTCCAAATTACATTACCAGCACCGCATGGTGGATTATTTGTAATAGCGTTAGTAAATAAACCGTTACTATATATTTTCTCTATATTAATTGGAACGATTGTCTCGGCTATTATGCTAGGTGTTTGGAAAAAGAAAGTTCAATAACAAATGAAAAGAGAGCAGCTTTTAGTAGCTGCTCTCTTTTTATTACAAAAAAATAGGTTAACAATTAAATATTGATGTTTTTTGGTAAAAGATGTAACGAAGTGTTACTTTTTTGTAACAAAAAAGTAACACTGTAATTT
>NZ_JBEUTW010000335.1:0-1398 GCF_040492675.1 Bacillus sp. AP50 | reverse complement strand
AAATACTCCTATCAAAACATGAACTAGGATTCCTTGATTATAAACGTACTCTAGCAATGATACAAGTGTTGGAATACATTTCAATAATACGCTTTCAATTCCCATAAAAAATTAATAAAATAATACATTACTCTATCTCATTCTACTACCTTCTAGCATAAGATATTGTAAAATCATATCATTTAAAACAGCGAACGTTCTTTTCTAGGTTCGCTAATAAACTTAGTAGAAAATGAATATAAAAAATGACCTCTTGCTTTTATGCAAAGGTCATTTTTTATATTCATCATTAAACTTCTAAATAGCCATTTTTATTATTTGATTGCCATTTCCAAGAGTCAGCACACATTTCTTCTAATCCGCGTGTTGCCTCCCAGCCTAATTCACGCTTTGCTTTCGATGCATCAGCAAAACATACTGCCACATCACCTGGGCGACGCTCTGTAATTTTATAAGGAACTTTCTTGCCCGAAACTTTTTCAAACGCTTCAACCATCTCTAGTACACTATAGCCCATGCCTGTGCCCAGGTTATAAGCATCTACTCCTGTTGTACTCAGTACTTTCTCAAGCGCCTTTACGTGACCATTTGCTAAGTCCACAACATGGATGTAATCACGGACTCCTGTTCCATCTTTCGTTGGATAGTCATTTCCGAATACGCTTAATTCTTTTAACTTACCTACCGCTACTTGCGTTACATATGGCATTAAGTTATTTGGGATTCCATTTGGATCTTCTCCGATACGCCCACTTTCGTGTGCACCAAATGGATTGAAATAGCGAAGTAATGCGATACTCCATTCTGCATCTGCAAATGCTACATCACGCATAATTTGCTCAATCATTAATTTCGTTTGACCATATGGATTTGTTGCACTTAATGGAAACTCCTCCGTAATCGGTGACGTTTCCGGGATACCATATACAGTTGCAGATGAACTAAAGATTATCTTCTTTACATTATGTTTCTGCATTACTTCACATAGCACTAACGTGCTTGTAATGTTGTTATGATAATATGTTAATGGAATCGCTACTGACTCCCCTACAGCTTTAAATCCTGCAAAGTGAATAACTGCTTCAATTGAATTTTCTTCAAAAATTGCGTCAAGCGCTTCGCGATTTAAAACATCTTCTTTATAAAACTTAAATTGTTTTCCTGTTATTTCTTTTACTCGATTTATAGATTCTACCGAGCTATTCGAAAGATTATCCACTACTATAACTTCGTAACCGCTATTTAGTAATTCTACACATGTATGACTACCAATATATCCTGCTCCACCTGTTACAAGTATTGCCATAATTATAGTCCTCCATATTTCATTCATTATAAACTTCTCAAAGTATATCACATATTTCTTATCCTATGTTTAACATGCGAACACAGAAACTT
>NZ_JBEUTW010000334.1:0-12903 GCF_040492675.1 Bacillus sp. AP50 | reverse complement strand
ATCTAGGACAATATTATTTTAATAAAGTAAACATATTTTTGTATAAAAAAACAAAGTATATATTTGTTTTATATACTTTGTTTTGAACTAAATGTATTATATATTCACAATTGCTTCTCTTTTAATAATTCTTTCGTATAGCTCTTCTGATAATTTCAAGAAGTTATCAGGCATATCTTTCCCTTTAAACTTCTTCTGAAGCGTTCCATATAAACCTATATCACGTAAACGTAAAAATAGTGGCAACGATTCATACCAACTATCCGCCAGCCTGTGCTCATACTCATATCCTTTTCGTAACACTTGTAACTGTTTACGAGCAAAATCTGTCTTCTCTTCCGCTGTCCACGGTGTAAATAGAACAGAGTAATAAAGAACCATCGCTAAATCATGTATAAAGTAATTATAAGCTGCATCATCAAAATCAAAGATTGTTAACTCTTTACCATCATAATGAAAATTACCTGGATGAATATCCCCGTGCATAAGGCCGAACGTTTCTCTTTCAATTGAAAGAGCCTTTATCTCATCCATTAATACCGCAGCGATTTTTTTCACTTGATCATCTTCTAGTTCATTAACAATCCCACTCTCGTCTTCTTCCCACGTATCACGATAGTCTGTTTTAGGATATTCCATTGTAAGGCGATGCAGTTGCCCAATCGCTTTTCCCCATGCTTCAAAGAGAGGCTCGCCCCAATAAGGCGATTCCTCTCCTTTTACTTGCTCACCTTTTGCATATGTAAATAAGGAAGCGAAAAAGAAAGTTTCATCCTCTGCTCCAATTTCTTCTACAAGATTTTGAGACGTTGAATAAAGAGGTCCTGCTACCTTTGCCCCGTTCTCCGCAACATATCGTAAAAAATCTAGTTCGGCCTCTACCTCTTTTTTGGAGCGATGAGAAGAGTGAGTTAAACGCAATACGTAATCTTCGCCACGATCACCCTTTGCCTTAAAAATATAATTTTCAAAATCTCCAAGTGGCTTTTCTTCCACTGTTACATGAAACAAACTCGCTGCTCTTTTTAAAATCTCTTTTGTAAAAACACGTTCTACAGCTATTTCCATATGTATCCCTCCTATATATCTTCTTAATTCGACACAAATGTTAGAAGTACTGCTATGAAATTGAATAATGCACAAAAGACAATGTAACGTAACCTTCAATCCTCTTTTTTTAAAATAATTCAAGCATAAATTTCTCACAAACGACAAAAATTAACAGAAACAATTGCACTTTAAGAGAGGTGGAAATTATGACAGAGCAAAAAGAACAACAAGAGAGTAAAAACCAAAAGCATATGTTTCCATCACTTCCGGAGAACATTAATTACATTGAAAATAAACTTTCTCATTCTGATGATATAAAAAAATTAGATCTCCCTTTTCAAAACGGAAAAGGAGCAATCTTATATATCGAATCTTTAGCAGATCCAAATCTAATTCATCAGTTAGTCCTTGAGCCATTATTAACGCGATCAGATTTATCTTTAGATAAAGCTTTTTCTACGTTAAATATGAAAAAAGAAACGAATTTAAATTATGGGATACAACTTTTATTACAAGGTAAATCCTTATATTTTCATGAACACGTCGACAGTTTTTGTATTTTCGAAACAACCTTATCTTTAAAGAGAGATATAGCAGAGCCTGATAATGAAGGAGTTGTGCGCGGTCCACATACTGGTTTTGTAGAGGATCTAGCAACTAATTTAACCTCTATTCGTAAACTCATTAAGAGTCCAAATTTAGTTGTTAAGTATTTTACACTCGGTGAAGAAATGCACACGAAAGTGGCAATTACTTATATGCAAAATATAGCGAATGACGATTTAGTTATAGAAGTGAAAAGAAGATTGGAAACCATTAAAACGGATGCACTTATGCCACCAGGATACATACAAGAATTTATAGAGGATACGTCTTTCTCCCCATTTCCGCAGCAATTAAATACAGAGCGTCCAGATAGAACTGTTGCTAATTTAATGGAAGGGCGTGTTGCTATTTTATCTGATGGAGATCCAACAGCGCTCATCGTTCCTGTTACGTTATTTGCTTTCTATCAATCACCAGATGATTATAATAACCGTTGGATTGTCGGTTCTTTCGTCCGAATGATTCGCTTAGTAAGTTTTTTAATTGCCTTTCTCTTACCAGCTTTATATATTGCAACTGTTGCTTTTCATCCTGATGTGTTACCGCTCGAACTTGTGTATACGATTAAAGCTTCATTAGAGAAAGTACCGCTTCCTCCTATTTTTGAAGCTCTCTTAATGGAGTTAATTTTCGAGTTATTACGAGAAGCTGGTATTCGCTTGCCGAGCCGCGTTGGACAAACAATCGGTATTGTAGGTGGTTTAGTAATTGGGGATGCAATTGTAAAAGCTGGACTCGTTTCTTACACAATGATCATCGTTGTAGCTTTAACTGCAATCTCATCTTTTCTCGTTCCATCAAACGATATGAGTTCAGCAGTTCGGATTCTTCGTTTTCCATTAATGCTCCTTGCTGCCATATTCGGATATGTAGGAATATCATTCGGTCTCATTATAACTTTCGTTCACTTATGTCAGCTTCATTCATTTCATACACCATATCTTTCTCCTGTTGCCCCGATGCGGATTAAAGATATGAAAGATTCTTTCATAAGACTACCAATTTGGTCATTTTGGGAAAGACCACATGATCCAAAACCGAAAAAAATGCAGCGCCAACATGTAACGAGAGAGGATGAGGACGGTGACAAACACGCAAAGTAAAATTTCACTTGTTCAATTTACCTTTTTCGTTATTCAATGCCAAATTGGGGTCGGTATACTATCTCTACCTAACCGGCTTCATCCGATAGCAAAAGGTGGTGGTTGGATTTCTGCGCTCATCGCGGGGCTTGCCATTCAACTTATTATTTTACTTATGTGGCTTTTCTTAAAACGATTTCCTGATGCAGATATGTATAAAAGTGTTTGTATGCTATTTGGTAATAAGTTAGGAAAACTATTGGGCTTTTCTTATGTTTTTTATTTTACCCTTATCGGTATGACGGTTATGTTAAATGCTTGTAACGTCATTAAAGTGTGGGTTTTACACGCAACTCCGTGGTCTGCAATTCTCATATTATGTACAGTAGCTTGTTGTTATGTAGCTTATAACACATTTAAAGTCATCGTACGATTTTATGTCATGGCCTCTATTCTCATTATTCCAATGGCTCTTTTAATTGCCCTAGGGCTTTCACGAGCTGATTTCTCTTATATTTTTCCTATTACAGAAGCCGGATGGTGGAATATAATTCAAGCATCCAAGGAAACAATTACAGCCATGTATGGTTTTGAAATTATTCTTATCGCTTTCCCAAAAGTAAATGGGAGTTCTATTGCAAAACTGAAGGCCATTTCTATCGCCAATGGATTTGTAACTCTTTTTTATACTTTTACCGTTTGGATTTGCTTTATCGTATTTAGTCCAAAGCAAATTGAGCTTATTCCAGAGCCAGTTGCTTACTTATTACGCTCCTTGCATATTGGAATTATAGATCGAACGGACCTAATCTTCATCCCAATTTGGATGATAACAGTTGTCGCTTCTATTGCTAGTTATTACTGCGCTGCTTCAATCGGAATTGGACATATATTCAACCTTGCTAATCATAAAAAGGCTGTTCCAATCGTTGGTATTATTGCTTTTAGTGTAGCCTTATTTATAGATACACCTGAAGAATTAAAAGTAATTTCAACTTTCACTGATAAGTTCACCTATATTTTCATCGTTGTCCTCCCTCTTTTATTTCTACTTTATTCAATAATAAGAAAGAAGAAAGGAGAACAGTATGTTCCCAAAAAGAGTTAAATTACTTTTAATATTATGTACTAGTTCCCTCCTTTCTGGCTGTTGGGATCAAGAACCATTAAGGGAGGCAAGTTTAGCTTATAGCGTTGGAGCTGATATTACGGAAGAGAATAAACTCCAGCAAACAATCGAGCTCGTAAAAAGTTCAAGCGGAGAGCAATCTTCATTTGAGAATGAAATATATTCAGCAACCGGGCATAACATAATGGATACAGGCGATGCCCTAAAAAAAAATGTGACTGGGAATATTCGCTATTTTAAATATGGTGTTCAATTACTCGGAACCAAAATTCTAAAAAAGGGTATACTCCCCTATTTAGATGTCAGCTTTCGAGATCCAACAAACCCAACTGCTTTAGTAAAACTTATTGCAGTAGATGGTGAAACATCGGAGATACTCGAAAAAAAGAAAATAGGAAATTTACTAATTGGAGATTTTCTAAAGAAAAAAGTGAAAAGCTTAGAAGATATGAGTGTATTTCCAAAAGAAACTTTAGAAACAGCTGCTACAAAAATGTTAGATCCCGGTAAAGACTTTACCCTTCCTTCTATAAAAATAAGAGGAAAAGAAGTAGTTACAAACGGGTTAGCTTTATTTAACAATGATAAATTAACTGGGCATTTACCTTTGCAACAATCTGTTTTATTCGTGTTATTAACCGGAAAAATGGGAACAAGTGCCCGTATAACCCAAAAACTGACTAGTGATGAATCTGAGAAGACATCTGATTATTTAACAATGGAAATTAGTAATCGAAAATTAAAACGCGACTTAAAAATAACAACAGATAAAAAAGGAAATGTTTATGCTCACATTAAGCTCCAATTAAAAGTTATAGCACTTGAATCTCCAAGAGATAATATGTATACAATGGACGATAGAGAAAAACTAAATAAAGAACTTTCTAAACAACTCACGAAAGAAGCGAAAAAAATAACACGAAAACTACAAAAAGCAAATTGTGATGCTTTCGGTATTGGAAGACATCTTATCGCTTATCATCCTAACTTATGGAAGAAAAAAAATTGGAATAAAGATTATGCAAAAGTAAAATTCAAACCTGAAGTAGAAGTAAGCATTTTGTATAGTGGTGTCTTAAAATAAAAAGGTTGTATGCCGCTCGGGCATACAACCTTTTTATTTCGTATATCGATACACAATTGATTCATATGGTCTTAAGTTAAGTTTTGCAATATCCTTGCTGGCATCTTTATAATTCGACAGTAGTACTTCTTGTTTCATTCCATCTAACTGAATGTGCGCTGGTACTGAATACGTTATTTCTTCTCCATAGAAGTTATTTATAACAAGTAGTACTTCACTTTCTGTAGTACGAGTATATGCCCAAATTTTAGGATCATTTTTATCCAAAATAGCATATTCTCCTTCTGTAATTACATCATACGTTTTTCTAAGCTCTATTAACTTTTTATAATGATAAAATACGGACTCTTTATCTTCTAATGCCTTCTCTACGTTTATTTCTTTAAAATTTTCAGCCGCTGAAATCCAAGGTGTACTTGTTGTAAAACCACTGTTCATCTCTTCATTCCACTGCATCGGAGTGCGAGAGTTGTCACGAGATTTTTGCTTTAAAATCCCTATAATCTCTTCTTTTGATAGCCCTTCTTTTAGCTTTATATCGTATATATTTAACGATTCTACATCACGATATTGCTCGATGGACTCAAATTTAGGATTCGTCATACCGATTTCTTCCCCTTGATAAATATAAGGCGTTCCTTGCAGCATGTGCATGGCTGTCGCTAACATTTTTGCAGATTCGTTTCGGTACTTTCCATCATCACCAAAGCGTGACACGATGCGAGGCTGGTCATGATTACACCAAAATAACGCATTCCATCCTCCGCCCTTTTGCATTTCAATTTGCCAGTTAGACATAATCTCTTTTAATTTAATAAAATCAAACTCTGCTTTCGTCCACTTATCACCATTCGGATAATCTACTTTTAAATGATGGAAACTAAACGTCATGCTTAATTCATTACGCTCAGGATTAGAATATTTAATACAATTATCAATTGTCGTAGATGACATTTCTCCAACTGTAATGACATCTTTTCCTGCAAAAACATTTCGGTTCATCTCTTGTAAATATTCATGAACACGCGGGCCATCTGTATAATACTTGCGTCCATCACTTGTCGCAGTACTACCTTCATCGTTTAAAAAACATTGGTCTTTTGAAATTAAGTTAATGACATCTAATCGGAATCCCGTTACCCCTTTATCCAGCCAAAAGCGCATCATATCATATACTTCTTCACGCAGTTTTTCATTTTCCCAATTTAAATCAGCTTGTGTTTCATCAAATAGATGTAAATAATATTGCTCCGTCTTCTCATCATATTTCCAAGCAGATCCACCAAACTTAGACTGCCAATTATTTTTTTCATCACGCCAAATATAGTAATTACGATATGGACTATTTTTATCTTCCTTCGCTTCTTTAAACCACTTATGTTCAGTCGAACTATGATTTACAACAATATCAAGCATAATTTCAATGTTACGTACTTTCGCTTCTGCTAAAAGTTCTTCAAACTCTTCCATCGTTCCGTAAGATGGATCAATGCTGTAATAATCACTTACATCATATCCATTATCATTTTGTGGTGATTGGTATATCGGTGTTAACCAAATATAATCCACTCCGAGTTCTTTTAAATAATCTAGTTTCTCTGTAACCCCTTTTATATCACCGGTTTCTCTATTGTAATAACTATTAAAGCTCTTCGGATAAATTTGATAGACTACACTTTTATGCCAATCCTTCATGTTTAACTTCCTCCTACTTCTGTTTCACTCTTTTTGCAAATAACCATGTTAAAGTAAATGGGATTACAACTGCAATAATCATTCCGACAATAAACATTGGAATCGATTTCGGAATGATAGAAATAAATGCTGGCAATCCCCCAATTCCGATAGCAGGTGCTAATACACCATTTAATGTAATGAATATCGCTGCCACAGCAGACCCTATAATCGCTGCATAAAACGGGAACTTATTTCGTAAATTCACACCAAACATCGCTGGTTCTGTAATACCGAAGTATGCTGAAATGGCTGATGTTGATGCCATACTTTTATCATTTTGATTTTTAGAAATCCAGAACATCGCAAGTGCCGCACTACCTTGCGCAATGTTAGAAAGAGCAATCATTGGCCAAATAAATGTACCGCCATGTTGTGCAATCAATTGTAAATCAATTGCAATAAACATATGATGCATACCTGTAATTACAAGCGGTGCATATAACGCTCCAAATAATACTGCTCCAACTACTGGTACTGTTTCATATACACCTACTAATCCTACTGTTAATAAATCTCCAATATGACGTGTAACCGGACCAATAATTCCTAATGCTAACACACCTGTCACAACGATTGTTGTAATTGGTACAACTAATAATTGAATTGCATTTGGTACATGTTTCTTTAAGAAAATTTCTACTTTACTTAACACAAATGCAGCTACTAAAACCGGCAAGATTTGACCTTGATACCCTACCTTTTCAATTTGGAACAGTCCTAAAATATCGAAGTACTCAATCTTTTGTCCGTCTAAACCAGTCGCTGCTTTTCCATAGTCCCAAGCGTTTAATAAGGCCGGGTGCACAAGCATTAGTCCCATAACAATCCCTAGTATTGGACTACCACCAAAACGCTTCGTGGCTGACCAACCGACAAGTGCTGGTAAGAATACGAATGCTGTATTGGCCATCATATTAATTAAATCCCAAAGCCCGCCTAAGTTCGGATAAACATCTAATAAATTTTTCCCATCAAAAAATAAGTCCTTTGCGCCTAATAGATTGTTAATACCCATTAGTAAACCAGCTGTTACGATCGCTGGTAATATCGGCATAAATACATCCGAAAATATTTTTACAAACTTTTGAGCTGGATTTAACTTCTGATTTCCAGAGTCTTTTACGTCAGCTACAGTCGATTCTTTCATACCTGCAAGCGTTATCAATTCAGCGTAAACACGATCTACATCCCCTGGACCAATTACAACTTGAAATATACCAGCGTTATGAAACGCTCCTTTCACTAATGAAACAGACTGTAATTTATCATTATCTATTTTACTTTCATCTTTTAAAGCGATACGGAGCCTCGTCACACAATGTGCAGCTTGTTCAATATTGTCTTTCCCACCAATATACTGCAACACTTCCTCTGCTGTTTTACGATAGTCTTTCCCCATATTCCCGTCCCTCTTTTCTTTTTTTGATACCGTTTACAATTACATATTAACTCGTATATATAAGTTAGTCAACACTCGTATATACGAGTTTGTGTTTTTTTTATAAAAAAAGAGATGAAACAATATTTTGTTCCACCTCTTTACTTCCTGCGTGCCACATCCGAAAAGTGAAAAATATCTAAACGGTGGCGTGATTCTGTATATTCAAACTGACTTCCATCATACAAATGTGTAAAGTTTTTCACAACGACAACATAGTCTGTTCCATTTAAATCTAAATACTTTCTGTCATCCTCTGTACATGGCTGTACTTCAATTACCCTCTGCGAATAACTAATATGTAGCCCAAGCTCTTTCTCGATGTATTTATAAATCGATGCAGTTGCAATTTCTTTCGTTAATCCTGGAATAAACTCAGATACAAAATGATTTATATCTAAAATTACTTTTTCTCCATCAATATTTCGTACACGTTTAATATGATCAATCTCTGTTTTTTCTTTTACATTTAATAATTTTGCAATTTCTTTTGTGGCTTTTTCTTTGTCCATTTCCACAACTTCCGTAATACAATGACGTCCCAAACGTTCATTTTCTTCTTGGAAACTTACAATACCGCCAAAATTAAATTCAATATTTTTTCGCTTTAAAACAAAAACACCTTTTCCATGAATTTTTTGCACATATCCACGCTCTTGCAGTAAATCTACAGCTTTTCTCACCGTGCCTCGGCTTGCCTCATACTGCTTCATTAATTCTGTTTCTGATGGGATTTTGCATCCCTCTTTTAATTGTTTATTATCAATAGATTTACTGATTTCTGTATAAATTTGTTCATACTTACTCATCATCTACAATAGCCCCTTGTCACCTTCTAATTCTATATGTATTATAACATGCTTCACTCTTCTGCCAATCTCTCACTTATTTTCCAGTACAAGAAAAATATAGGTAAATATTTAATCTTTAAAACGTATTTTTATAAAAATTTTTATATTTTTCTTTTCATTCAAAAAAACATGTAGTATACTAACTTCAAAATCAGAGGAGAAAGGGAGCAAAGAACTATGCTTACTTATACAACAACTGTAGTTACATTTGCACAAAAACATCATCATCATACGTAACCCTTGAAACCTAGCGGAAAAATTACGCGTAGGTACAAGGGTTATTCCCGTTGTACCTACGCTTTGGCAAAAGAGCCATGTAGGTATTTTTTTATCTACATGGCTCTTTTTTTATTGTCAAAAAGCTAGTAAAAAATGATGTTTAAGCAAAACTTACTACAAAGGAGTTAACAAAAATGGAAACGAAAAAATGGGGATTATGGGTTTTAACAGCATTTGTTATCGGGAATATGGTTGGCGGTGGCGTATTTATGCTTCCAGCAAATTTAGCACAAGTATCAGGTCCAATGGGTTCTACACTCGCATGGAGTATTACAGGCCTTGGCGTATTTATGATTGCACTTGTATTTGGAAATTTAGCGATTCGTAAACCAGAATTAAAAGCTGGACCACAAAGCTATGCTCAAGCGATGTTTCCTTCAAAAAAAGCTGGTAAAGTTGCAGGATATAGTATGGCATGGGGATATTGGGCTGCTAACTGGGCTGCAACAGCATCTGTTATTATTTCCTTTGCTGGATATTTATCAACATTCTTTCCAGTTTTACAAAGTAAGCAAATTCTTTTTTCAATAAATGGATTTTCACTGGAGCTCGGAAAAGGATTAACTTTCCTCGTATGTAGCCTTATGCTGTGGGGAATTCAATATATTCTTTCGCAAAATATTGATCGAGCTGGAAATATGAATCTACTTGCTACTATTGCAAAAATTATCGGATTTACAATGTTTATTGTAATTACATTGTTCATTTTCAACGCCTCTAATTTCGGAGACGGTCAAACCTTTATGAATGAAGCAGGACAATCAATCTCATTAGGTGGCCAAATCAATTCAGCTGCTATTGCAACACTCTGGGCATTTATCGGTATTGAATCAGCAGTTATGCTTTCTAATCGTGCAAAATCACAGCGCGATGTAAAAAAAGCTACGATTTTCGGATTAATTATCGCTCTTCTTATTTACATGTCAATTACTTTACTTACAATGGGAGCTCTTCCGCAAGATGCTTTAAAGGAGTCTCAAAAACCATTAGTAGACGCATTAAATTTAGCAATTGGAAATAAAGGTGCATATATAATGGCTTTACTCGCTCTTATATCTTTATTTGGATCTACAGTTGGCTGGATTGTTGTTAGTTCAGAAGTACCTTACCAGGCAGCAAAAAATGGACTTTTCCCTAAGTTTTTCGGGAAAACAAATAAAAAAGGTAGTCCTTCAAAATCACTATTGATTACAAATATAATGACGCAAATTTTCTTATTTTCAACGATTTCTGGTACTGTTTCAGAAGCGTATAGTTTCGCTATCGTCGTAGCAACATTAGCCTATTTAATTCCATACCTTGTTTCTACCTTGTACCAATTAAAATTAGTTATTACAGGAGAAACGTATGATATACTGCCCGGATCTCGAGTAAAAGATGGAATCATTACGACATTAGCGTTGGTATACTCTATTTGGGTTATCAAAACGGGAACTGCTGATTTAAAAACATTCTTCTTAGGAATTGGATTGTTCGTATTAGGTCTTATTCTTTATCCAGTACTAATGAAAGACTCTCAAAAAACGGATTAAATAAAGAGAAGCTGCTGGCTTCTCTTTTTTATTAAAAATCTGTAATTAACTTTTCTTTTAGCTCTCCTACAGATAAAGGTTTCGCATAATAAAATCCCTGTACATAATCACAGCTCATTGATTGTAACAAACTCTCTTGCTCTACTGTTTCTACTCCTTCAGCAACTACTGCTAAATTTAAACTATGAGCAATTTCAATAACGGATTTTACAATCGTTCGTTCTGGTTGTGCGTGATCATAATGAAATTCACGAATAAAATTACGATCAATTTTTACAATATCCAGTGGTAGTTGTTTTAAATAATATAAGGAAGAATAGCCAGTTCCGAAATCATCCAAAGCAATTAAAACACCCATATTTCTTAATTCTTGTAATGTAGCAATAATATAATCAAAATGGCGGACTGCTATGCTTTCCGTTATTTCTAATATTAAACGGTTCGGAGGAAAACCAGTTCTCTTTAAAATGCTACGTACAGAGAAAATAAAACGTTTCTGCATTAATTGTTGTATAGATAAATTCACTGATAACTTTAGTCCTTCTTGATAATTGGGCAATGTTTTAAACAATCGGCACGATTTTTCTAATACCCAGTCTCCTAGCTTTATAATAAGTCCAGACTCTTCAGCTACCGGGATAAATTCGTTTGGTGAAATAGGTCCGTCTTCTGTCATACAGCGTACTAGAGCTTCTATACCAGAATATCTCTTCGTTTTCAAATCAATAATAGGCTGCAATACTACATCTAACTCTTCATCACGAATTGCCTTTTGCAAAGCAAACTCAACTTTCATTCTACGATTTATTTTCGCGCGTAGCTCATCTGTAAAGAAACATGCAGCATTTCTCCCCTGTTCTTTTGCACTATACATAGCTAAGTCGGAGTTTTTCAATAATGTTTCCACGTCTTGTCCGTCTTGTGGATAAGAACAAAGTCCTAGACTAGCTGAAATATATACTTCATGGCCTTCAAGAATAAATGGTGCCTGGAAACATGACAACACAGATGTCGCTAACTGCCTCATATCATCTTGTCTATGATTTTTTGTTAACAGCACAAATTCGTCGCCACCTAGCCTAGCCAGAACATCTTTCTCTCCTAGTACATAATGCAACCTTGAAGCGACTTCGCTTAAAAGTAAGTCCCCTATCATATGACCTAACGTATCATTTACTAATTTAAAACGGTCCAAATCAAAGTAAATCATACCAAATTCTTTTTTATCTGCAATCAATTTATTAACGGTCGTTATTAATTGCAAACGGTTTGGCAAACTCGTTAAAGCATCATGATAGGCAAGTTCCCTATAACGACTTTCACTTAGCCGCAACCTCTGTTCCGCTTCTTTTCTACTACTAATATCATTTCGTATTGCGATAAACTGGTAAGGCTCTCCTTTTTCATTTAAAAATGGAACAATTGTTGTTTTGACCCAATAATATGTACCATCTTTTGCTCGATTCCGAATCTCACCTGTCCATACTTTCCCATTCAAAATACGTTTCCATAAGTTTTGAAAAAAGGTTTTCGGATGATGACCTGAATTTAAAATACGGTGATCTTTTCCAATTAATTCTTCTCTTTTGTATTTAGAGATTTCACAAAATTTATCATTTACATATGTAATAAGACCTTTTCGATCTGTAATTGCAACAATTGAAGACTCATCTAATGCTAACTTTAAATCTCGCAACGAAGAGTCATATAATGCATGACCTCTCTGTTCTAGCATGCGCATCTCTCCTTGCTTCTATCTGACTAAAACACAACCTGTTTCTCTTCATAGAAATAGAGATATTTCATTTTCTAATACTAGCCCTTTACATAAATTATCTTTTTAAATAAACCGATTAAAATAACATAATATTATTTGTAATAAAAAGCAATATTATACCGTTTCAATTATAACTGGTAGCTTCCCATATCTCTAATTACTTCGCGCCTTATTATACCGCAATCCTTTTAAGTAGCTCTATGCAAGCCTTGTTTCCAACTAATACCACTCATATCTGATCTCTTTGTTTTTAATAACGAAATAGAAATTAGATCATACTACATAACTATTCACAAATAATAATATGAAAATCTACATTAATGTGCATGTTTTTGAAT